>JAJZYE010000242.1 GCA_021806055.1 Actinomycetes bacterium
GTTTGTCACGAACACGAACTGGCAGAACTACGCCGGCGAGGCCACGATGTCGTACTTCTCGCAGGTGGGCGCACTGATGGTGCAGCAGTTCGTCTCCGCCGCCGTCGGCATCGCGGTGGCCATCACGCTCGTGCGTGGCTTCTCGCGGCGGGGCTCGTCCACCATTGGCAACTTCTGGGTGGACATCACGCGCACCATGCTCTATCTCCTGGTACCCATCGCCTTCCTGACCGGTCTGGTCTTCGTCGCCCAGGGTGCGGTGCAGACCTTCGGGGGCCCCGCGACCATCCACGACGCACTCAACGGGGTCACCCAGGTCATCGCCCGGGGTCCCGTCGCCTTCATGGAGGCGATCAAGCAGCTGGGAACCAACGGTGGGGGCTTCTACAACGCCAACTCGGCCATGCCCCTGGAGAACCCGACCGGGCTCACCAACGTGCTCTCGATCTACCTCGTGCTCGCGATCCCCTTCGCCCTCACCTACACCTTCGGCAAGATGGTGGGCAGTGTGCGCCACGGCGTCGCCCTGGTCACCGTCATGGTCCTGCTCTTCGGTGCCTGGGCCAGCGTCACCATCGCCGCGGAGCACCAGAACAACCCCGCCGTGGCCGCCGCTGGCGTTCACTCGAACGTCGGCAACACCGTCGGCAAGGAGGTGCGATTCGGCGACACGTCCTCCGCCCTCTTCGCGGTGGCCTCCACCCAGACCTCCACCGGGTCGGCGGACGCCTCCTACGACTCCTTCACGCCCCTAGGTGGGCTAGGCCTCATGTCGGGCATGATGATGGGCGAGGTGACGCCGGGCGGCGTGGGCAGCGGCCTGTACACCCTGCTCATCTACGCGATCATCGCCGTCTTCATCGGGGGCCTCATGATCGGGCGCACGCCGGAGTATCTCGGCAAAAAGATCCAGGCTCGCGAGGTGAAACTCGCGGGCCTGGCCGCGCTGGTCATGCCCCTCGCCGTCCTGATCACGACCGCGATTGCGGTGTCGATGGCGGCGGGCCGGGCCGGGCCCCTCAACGCCGGGCCCCACGGATTCTCCGAGATCCTCTACGCCTTCACCAGCCAGGGCAACAACAACGGCTCGGCCTTCGCCGGACTGTCGGGCAACACGCCGTTCTACAACATCGCCGGCGCCATCGACATGCTGATCGGACGCTTCGCCATCATCGTGCCGGTGCTCGCCCTCGCGGGTTCGCTCGCTGCGCAGGGCGCGGTTCCCGAGTCGTTGGGCACCTTTCGCACCGACACCGGGATGTTCGTGGGACTGACGATCGGGGTGGTACTCATCATCGGCGGACTCACCTTCTTCCCCGCGGTGGCACTGGGCCCGGTGGTCGAGCAGCTCGCGCACGGGAGGTTCTTCTAATGACGACGACGACACCGACGACGGCACCCGCGCCGCACGGAGTCCTGCGGACCCGTGGGCTCTTCGATCCCACGATCCTGCGCCACGCCGCGACGCAGTCGCTCACCAAGCTGGACCCGCGCGTCCAGATCAGGAACCCCGTCATGTTCGTCGTGCTCGTGGGATCACTCGTCACGCTGGTCGAAGCCATCGCGCATCCCGGCGTCTTCGTGTGGTCCATCACGGTGTGGCTCTTTCTCACTGTGATCTTCGCCAACTTCGCCGAGGCGATGGCCGAAGGGCGCGGCAAGGCCCAGGCCGACACCCTTCGTCGGATGAGGACGGAGACCCAAGCCCGTCGCCTGCGTCCCGACGGGAGCGAGGAACTCGTCGCCGCGGCGTCACTGGTTAAGGGTGACCACGTCGTGTGCGAGGCCGGCGACGTGATCCCCTCGGACGGGGAGATCACCGAGGGCATCGCCTCGGTCGACGAGTCAGCGATCACCGGCGAGTCCGCCCCGGTGATCCGCGAGTCGGGCGGCGACCGCTCCGCCGTCACCGGGGGCACGACGGTCCTCTCGGACCGTATCGTCGTGCGCATCACGGCCGAGCGCGGTCACACCTTCATCGACCGCATGATCGCACTCGTGGAGGGTGCCCAACGCCAGAAGACACCCAACGAGATCGCCCTGACGATCCTGCTCTCGGTCCTCACGATCATCTTCCTCCCGGTGGTCGTCACGCTCGTACCCTTCGCGCACTTCGCCCACGGCTCCGTATCGATCGTCGTACTGGTCGCGCTGCTGGTCTGTCTCATCCCGACCACGATCGGTGCTCTGCTCTCGGCGATCGGCATCGCCGGGATGGATCGCCTCGTCCAGCGCAATGTCCTCGCCATGAGCGGGCGCGCGGTCGAGGCCGCGGGAGACGTCCAGACCCTGCTGCTCGACAAGACGGGAACCATCACCCTCGGCAACCGTATGGCGGCGACCTTCATCCCCGTCGGGTCCTACTCCGAACAGGACGTGGCGGACGTCGCCCAACTGGCGTCGATGGCGGACGAAACGCCCGAAGGCCGCTCGATCGTCGTACTGGCCAAGGAGCGCTTCAACATCCGTTCACGCGACGGTCTGGACAACGCACAGTTCGTCGAGTTCTCCGCGTCGACGCGGATGTCCGGCCTGGACCTCGGGTCACGCTCCATCCGAAAGGGCGCGACCGAGTCGATCAAGAGTTGGGTCATCGACCAGGGGGGGACGATCCCCCCCGACCTCGACGAGATCGTCCAGCGAGTCTCCCGCTCGGGCTCCACACCACTCGCGGTCGCCGATGGCGCGTCGCTCGTCGGTGTGGTGGAGCTGAAGGACGTCGTCAAGGAAGGTATTCGCGAGAAGTTCGAGCAAATGCGCCTCATGGGCATCCGCACGGTCATGATCACCGGCGACAACCCCCTCACGGCCGCGGCCATCGCCCAGGAGGCGGGCGTGGACGACTTCCTCGCCGAAGCGACGCCCGAAGCCAA
>JAJZYE010000243.1 GCA_021806055.1 Actinomycetes bacterium
CCCTGGAACGACTCCGCCTGATCCTTCAGGAGCTTCTCGGTCTGGTAGACCAGGCCGTCCGCGTTGTTGCGCACCTCCGCCTCGTCGCGGCGGCGGCGGTCCTCCTCGGCGTGAGCCTCGGCGTCGCGCACCATGCGGTCGATCTCCTCCTTGGAGAGCGACGACCCACCGGTGATGGTCATCGACTGGGTCGCCCCGGTCGCCGTGTCCTTGGCCGACACGTGCACGATGCCGTTGGCGTCGATGTCGAAGGTCACCTCGATCTGGGGCACTCCGCGCGGCGCGGGGGGTATCCCGACCAGCTGGAACTTGCCCAGGGTCTGGTTGTACGACGCCATCTCGCGCTCACCCTGCAGAACGTGCACCTCCACGCTCGGCTGGTTGTCGTCGGCGGTGGTGAAGATCTGACTCTTCTTGGTCGGGATGGTCGTGTTGCGCTCGATGATCTTGGTCATCACGCCGCCCTTGGTCTCGATGCCGAGCGACAGCGGCGTGACGTCGAGCAGCAGGATGTCCTTCACGTCACCCTTCAGCACGCCGGCCTGCACCGCCGCGCCGACCGCGACGACCTCGTCGGGGTTGACGCCCTTGTTGGGCTCCTTGCCGGTGACGCGCGTGACCAGCTCCTGGACCGCGGGGATCCGGGTCGAGCCGCCCACCAGGATGACGTGGTCGATCTTGTCGAGGGTCAGCCCGGCGTCCTTGATCGCCTGGTCGAAGGGTGTGCGGCACCGCTCGACCAGGTGCGCGGTCAGCTCATTGAACTTGGCGCGCGTCAACTTGAGGTCCAGGTGCTTGGGGCCCTCGGCGGTGGCAGTGATGAAGGGCAGATTCACCTGGGTCTCTTGGACAGAGGACAGCTCGATCTTGGCCTTCTCCGCGGCCTCTTTCAGGCGCTGGACCGCCATCTTGTCGTTCGCCAGGTCCACGCCCTCGGTGTCCTTGAAGGTCTTGATGAGCCACTGCATCACGGCGTCGTCCCAGTCGTCGCCACCCAGGTGGGTGTCGCCGTGGGTGGACTTCACCTCGAAGACACCCTCGGCGATCTCCAGCACCGAGACGTCGAAGGTCCCACCGCCCAGGTCGAAGACCAGCACGGTCTGCTCGTGGGTGCCCTTGTCGAGCCCGTAGGCGAGCGCGGCCGCGGTGGGCTCGTTCACGATGCGCAGCACCTCGAGCCCGGCGATCTGGCCCGCCTCCTTGGTGGCGGTGCGCTGGGCGTCGTTGAAGTAGGCCGGCACCGTGATGACCGCCTGAGTCACGCTGTCGCCCAGGTAGGCCTCGGCGTCGCGCTTCAGCTTCTGGAGGATGCGCGCGGAGATCTCCTGCGCGGTGTACTTGGTGCCGTCGATGTCGACGGACCAGGACTCGCCCATGTGGCGCTTGACCGAGCGGATCGTGCGATCGGGGTTGGTGATGGCCTGGCGCTTGGCCACCTCGCCGACCAGGACCTCACCGGTCTTGGAGAACGCCACGACCGACGGCGTCGTGCGACCGCCCTCCGCGTTGGGGATGACGACGGGCTCCCCCGCCTCGAGGACGCTGACCACCGAGTTGGTGGTTCCCAGGTCAATACCGACTGCCTTCGCCATGATGCTCCTTAACTCGGCCCACGTCCCGACGGACCATCCATCGCGACGAGAATCACGACGTCCAGCATACAGACTTGAGTCTGATCTTGTCAAGAGAGTAGATAGGAAAGTTGATAAGGTTGTCACCATTGGTTGGGAGCAGGTCGCCCGGCCGGTCTCCGGGGCGCTCTGGGCGCTCGTGCGTGCGATCACTACGCTGGAACCGTGCCCGATCTGATCCTCCTACGCCACGGCCAGTCCACCTGGAACGAGCGCAACCTGTTCACCGGTTGGACCGACGTGGACCTCACCGCCCAGGGCGAGGCCGAGGCCGCCGAGGCCGGCCGGCTCCTGGCCCAACAGGCGGAACTCGACCTACGCGTGCTGCACACCTCGGTACTGACGCGGGCCATCCGCACGGCCGAGATCGCCCTGCACGTCGCCGGGCGATCCTGGCTCCCGGTCCAGCGCAGCTGGCGGCTGAACGAGCGCCACTACGGCGATCTCACCGGCAAGGACAAGAAGGAGACCGCCGAGCAGTTCGGGGCCGAGCAGGTCCACCTGTGGCGCCGCTCCTACGACGTACCCCCGCCGCGCCTGGCCGAGGGCGACCCGCGCGGCGCCGCTAGCGACCCGCGCTACCGCGACGTGCCCGCCGAGTTCATCCCGGCGACCGAGTGCCTGAAGGACGTCGTCAAGCGCGTGACGCCCTACTTCACCGACGTCATCGCCGAGGACCTGCGCAAGGAGTCGGTGCGCGGCGGTGGCGTGCTGGTGGTGGCCCACGGCAACTCGCTGCGCGCGCTGCGCATGGTGCTCGAGAACATCGACGAGGAGGAGATCGCCGCACTGGACATCCCCACCGGCATCCCCTACCGGGTCCGCCTCGACCAGGAGCTCGACGTCATCGACGCCGGGTACCTGGGCGACCCGGCGGCCGCCGCCGCCGCGGCCGCCGCCGTCGCGCGCCAGGCGGGCTGACCCGCTACAGGGCCTCCGGCCCGCGCTCGTTGGTGCGCACGCGCACCACGCGCACGACGTCGACCACCCAGACCTTGCCGTCGCCCACCGATCCCGTGCGCGCCGAGGTCACGATGGCGTCGAGCACGGCGTCGAGCTGCTCGTCGGTGCAGGCCACCTCGACGCGGATCTTGTCGATGAAGTCGAACTCGTACTCGCGACCCCGGTAGATCTCGATGTGACCCCCCTGACGCCCGAAGCCGCGCGCCTGGGTGACGGTCATGCCCGAGACCCCGAGCTCGGTGAGGGCCACCTTCACCT
>JAJZYE010000244.1 GCA_021806055.1 Actinomycetes bacterium
GGCGAGGAGCGACGGGGCGCTCGGTGGGTCGGGTGGGGTCGCGACCTCACTCGAGTCGGTGGTGGTCTTGCTCATCTCGTCTCCTCAGCTGACGCCGCTATCGGCGAACGCGGCCGCCAGGACCGCATCTTCTCTCACGTTCTCGCCCGTGAGCTCGGCGGTGATCCGCCCGTGGCGCATCACCAGGATCCGGTGCGCGAGGCCCAGCACCTCCTCGAGCTCCGACGAGATCACGATGATCCCCAGCCCCTCATCGGCCATCGAGACCAGCAGGTCGTAGATGGCTCGCTTCGAGCCGATGTCCACGCCGCGCGTGGGCTCGTCGGCGATCAACACCGACGGCGCGCACATGAGGGTGCGCGCGAAGAGTAGCTTCTGCTGGTTCCCCCCGGAGAGCATGGTGGCCGGCAGCGCCATGCTGGCCGCCTTGACGGTCGTGGCGTCCATGAACCGCGTGACCAGGCGCCGCTCACGCGCGCGGCGTACCCAGCCGAAGCTGCTCACGAGGTCGAGGCGCGATAGCGAGATGTTCTCGCGCACCGAGCGGCCCATCAGCAGCCCCAGGTCCTTGCGCGACTCGGGTATCAGGACCAGACCCCGGCGGATCGCGGCGCGCGGTCCGCGTCCAGTCAGCTCCTCGCCGTTGAGGCGCACCGTCCCCGACGTCGGCCGCGTGTCACGGATGATCGCGCGCGCCAACTCGGAGCGACCCGCGCCCACGAGCCCGGCGATGCCCAGGATCTCGCCGCGGCGCAGGACGAAGGAGCAGTCCTCGACCCGCGGCGCGCGCAGGTGGCTCACCTCGAGCACGACCGGCGCATCCGACGCGCGGGCGTGCTTGGGGGGGAACGCCGTCGACAGGGACCGGCCGAGCATGCCCTCGATCAGGGACTCTTCGGTGGCCCCCGCGGCCGGCACGGTGCGCACGAGGCGGCCGTCGCGCAGCGTGGTGATCGTGTCGGCCAGCGCCAACACCTCGGACAGGAAGTGGGAGATGAGCACCACGGCCGTGCCGCCGCGGGCCAGCGAGCGAATGATCTCGTGCAGCGAGTCGGTCTCGTGGCTGGACAGCGCCGCCGACGGCTCGTCCATGACGACGAAGGAGGCGTTGCGCGACAGGGCGCGCAGGATCTCCACCTTCTGCTGGTCCGCGGTCGACAGGGTGCGCGCGACGACGTCGGGGGCCAGGTCGAAACCCACCCGCTCGGCGAGCTCGCGAAAGCGCCGACGCGACTCGCGGCGGCGCACGAACCCTCCGGTGGTGGCCTCGGCGCCGAGGTAGACGTTCTCGGCCACGGTCAGGCTCGGCACGATGGCCAGCTCCTGGGCGATGGTGACGATCCCGTGGGCCATCGCCTCGCGCGGCGAGCGCATGTGCAGGGCCTGGCCCCCGAGGGTGAGCGACCCCTCGTCGGGGAGAATCACCCCGGCGATGATCTTGGCGAGCGTCGACTTGCCGGCCCCGTTCTCCCCGATCAGGGCGTGGATCGTCCCGGCCTCGATCGTCACCGAGACATCGCTGAGCGCGGGGGCTGCGCCAAACCGCTTCGACACCCCGGTGACGACGAGGTCGTCACCGGGGGTCGCGGCGGGTCGCGGCGTCGCGTCGAGCGGGTTCTCTCCGGGCATGGTGCCGGCGTCGCGTCGTCGATCAGGCCATCGGGACCGGGCGGCTCAGCCCGGCCACTCGGGCGTGAACGTCTTGAGGTTCGCCTTGGTGATGACGCCACCGTTCGGCAACCCGGCCACGGGGTTCTTGGATCCCTGAGGCTTGCCGGTGCGCATGGCGCGCACGAGCATCTCCATGCCGAGCTGCCCCTCGGTCGCCGGCATCTGGGCGACGTCCGCGTACCACAAGCCGCTCTTCAGCCCAGCCACGCTGGCCGCGCTCGCGCCGTAGCAGATGAGCCTGGTCGTCGGGTTCGCGCCGAGGGCGATCTGGGCCCCCTCGCAGTTCTGGTCCGAGCCGACGATGAAGTTCAGACCCGGGTTCGCCTGGAGCATGTCCTGGACCTGCGTCGTCGACGCCCCGACCTGGTAGAGGCCGTCGACCTGGTCCACGATCTTTATGTTCGGGTGGTGCGCCAGGTGGGCACTCAGGGCCGCGCTGATCGCCACGTCGGGCTCGTAGCCCTTGAAGTTGTGCACGAGGCCGATCTTGCACGGATTGGTCGAGCCGCACGCCTTGATCACCAGGGTGGCGAGCTGCGTGCCGATCTTGGACGGGAAGAAGACGACGTTGCCCGCGAGGCCCTTGACCTGGATCTGGTCGGTCGTGTACTTCGTGCCGAGGATCTGGTCGATGTTGACCACCTTGATCCGGTGCGCGATCACCTGCTTGACGTACTTGATCTCGGCGGGACCGTAGATCGGCTGGAGCAGCACGCCCTGGTAGCCGCCCGCGCTGATGATGTCCTGCAACTGGGTCACCTGCGTCGCCGGGCTGTTGTTAGCGTCAAACACCGTCACCTTCACGCCGTCGGCCGCCGCGACCGCCTGGGCCGCCGCCAGCATCGGTGCGTCGTAACTGTTGGCCACCGCGTAGGACAGGTACGCGACGTGCAACACCTTCCTCTTGACCGCCGCCTGCGCCGACGAGCTGACGCCGACCAGCGCCGTGGACAGACATAACAGACCGACGGCCGCCGTCGACAGCCAACGCATCCTTGATCTCACCATGAGCTTCCCCCCTCAAATCGGGTCGACCACGTGTCGCGATCGCCCCGTGCCGTCCGCCACCCCCCGATGAGGTCGTCTTACGGTCGACGCGGTGACACTAGCGATGTTCACTAAACGTGTCAAGTGATAGTGAACACATTTCAGGGAGAGAAATCTCAGGGGGACACTC
>JAJZYE010000245.1 GCA_021806055.1 Actinomycetes bacterium
CGGTGCTCGGAGCACTGCTCGCCGGCGTGATCTTCCGGGCGGTCATGGGCAACGCGAAAGCCATCACCTCGCGCCTGACCAGCCTCGCGAACAGCTTTTTCATCCCATTGTTCTTCCTCACCGTCGGACTCCAGACCCGCCTGCACTCCGACGTCGTGGGGCTCGTGCCCATCCTCGCTCTCGTCCTGGCGACGATCAGCGTGCCGCGCCTGGTCCTCGCGCCGTACCTGCGGTGGCGGGGCTACCGGTGGCGTCTCGCGTTCGCCGGCAGCACCTCCTTGATGGCGCCACTGACAATACTCATCGCCACCGCCGAGATCGGGCGGAGCAGTGGTCTCCTCAGCACCCGCAACGCCGGCGCACTCATCGTAACGGCGGCCGCGTCGGCCATCATCTTCCCGATCATCACCAAGCGGCTCCTGCCCTACCGCGACCACGAACGAGCCGAGGAGTCGGCGTCGACGAGCGCGACCCCCGACGCGGCGTCACGCGACGCGACGACCCGCGCCGCGCCGTCGTCGTCGACACCCCCCGGGGCGGCGCCCGTTCGAGCCCGCGGCACCGGCCGTGCGACGCCACCGCACCCCGAGCTCGGTACCGGCGACCCGGCACCGAGCTCGGGGACGTGCGACGCGCCATTGGGCGACGCGCTACAGTAAGCCCAGCTGTATCGGGAGCTCGGGTGAACCGGGCTGAGAGGGTGATCGCGCGGCGTGTCCGCTCCATCACCGACCGAGGAACTTGTCCGGATAATGCCGGCGTAAGGAGGAGCATGGACGAACTCACGTCATTCACGGTCGTCACCGGTGACGCCCACGCCGAGGTGGCCCACACTCTCATCGAGCCCGTACCCCAAGCCCTGGGCGTCATCGACCAGTTCGGCCTGTGGGGCAACCTCGGCGTGAGCCTGCTCGGCTTCACCGGGGCCATCTTCGTCCTCGAGCCCACCGGGACCGCCGCGGGAGCACTTCCGGTCGCCGGCGCCTTCCTCTCCATCGTGCTGGGCACGGTTCTCGGCTCGTTGGCCATCGCGGCGTGTGGCGTCTCGGGCGCGCGCACCGGCGCGCCAGCCATGGTGCTCCTGCGCCGTCTGCTCGGTGCGCGGCTCTCCTACGTGCCCACCGTCCTTAACGTCGTCCAGCTGCTGGGATGGGGGATCTTCGAACTGGTGACGATCGCGACGGCGGCGCACGTCGTCGCCCCCGACGTCCCACGCTGGCTGTACATCCTGCTGGCGGGGCTCCTCACGGGGCTGCTCACCCTGCGGCCCCTCGGGGCGATACGAATCCTGCGACGCGTCGCGACGCCGGCGGTCGTGTTGGTGCTGGTCTACCTGAGCGTCGAAATGCTCCGTCACCCGCTGCCCGCCCTCACCCACGGCTCCTGGTCGGGCTTCTGGGTGGCCACCGACACGGTGGTCGGCGCCGCCGTGTCCTTCGCCCCGCTGGCCGCGGACTACACGCGCCACTCGCGTTCCGAACGCGCCAGTTTCTGGGGCGCCCTCGTCGGCTACGGCATCACCCAAACCCTCTGCTACGCGATCGGTCTGGTGGCGCTGGTCACCGTCGCGCGCACCCCCTCGGATATCTACGGCGCCTTCGTGGCCGTGCCCCTGGGAGCGGTGGGCTTCGCCATCCTGGCGACGCGCGAACTCGATCAGTCCTTCGCCGACGTCTACTCGAGCGTCGTCTCGATCCAAAACGCCCGACCACTCTGGGACCGACGGGTTCTGGCGGGCGCGGTCAGCCTGGTGATCACCGTGCTCGCCCTCGCAATCAACATCAGCGACTACGAGAACTTCCTGATCCTGCTGGGCTCGATCTTCGTCCCGCTCACGGCGGTCTTCCTGATCGACTTCTTCGTGCTGGCGCGACGGCGTGACGAGAACCACGCGACCGGGCGCCGCCCGGCGATGGTGGTGGCCTGGGCGCTGGGCTTCGTCGTCTACCAACTCATCAACCCCGGCTACATCGGCTGGTGGGTGTCGCTGTGGACGCGAGTGGACGGGTGGATCCACCTGAGCGACCAGGCGTCGATGTCGGCCTCACTCATCTCCTTCGCCGTCTCGGTGGTGGCCGCACTGGCTCTTGGTCGACTCGAGGATCGCACTCGTCGACGCCGCGCGTCAACGCGCGGATGAGCCACCTGGTCCACGGCATGGGTCTGGAGCCCGTGGCGCCGGACTGGTCCCCGATCGTCGCGACCGAGCTGATCGATCCCCTCACGCAACTCGGCCACGAACTCGCGAGCGTGGCGCCGGCCAGCAACGTGCGGGTGCTCTGGCGCAGCCCCCGCCCGATGTCGGCCGCCGCGCTGGTGCGCGTGAACGAGACGAGCCTCTTCGTCAAGCGACATCACGTACGCGTGCGCACGAGGGCACGCCTCGAGCTCGAGCACCGCTTCGGTGACCACCTGCGCACCCACGGGGTGGCGACGCCGGCCTGTCGCCGCGACCCGAACGGTGAGAGTGTCGCGTGCGTCGACCCGTACCTGTACGAGTTCTTCGACGTGGCGACCGGCCAGGATCTCTATCGCGACGTCCCCTCCTGGTACCCCTACTCGACGCCCGAGCACGCGCGCAGCGCCGGCGCCGCACTCGCGCGCCTGCACCTGGCCGCAGCATCCTTCGACGAGCCCGCCAGCAGCCCCGCCGTGCTACTCGATGCCGTGAGCCTGGTCGACGCCGAGGACCTGAGCGACGCGCTCGTCACGCTGCTCGACGCGCGGGCGGGGCTCGCGCGCGCCCTCGGACCCTACGACTTGCTCGACGACGCACGACGCATCCTGGCCGAGCCGCTGGCGCGCGCTCGCGCGGCGACACGAGCACTGACGCGCCAGT
>JAJZYE010000246.1 GCA_021806055.1 Actinomycetes bacterium
CCGCCCGAGTGGCCACCACGCACACGGCCTACGCGTGCGCCCTGGGCGGGCCCGAACGACGGACGCTCTACGTCATGAGCGCCCCGTCCAGCAACCGCTTCACGATCGGCTCGTCCACGCGCGCGACCGTCGAGTCGTGCCGCGTGGACGTGCCGAGCGCCGGACTACCCTGAGCCCGTCGCGGTGAGCTCTGGCAGGGCCCGCCGCAGCGATCGGATGGCCTGATGAGTGCGCAACTCGTTCTCAATCAGCGCGAAGCGCACGTGCGTGTCACCCCCCTCGCCAAAGCCGACGCCCGGGCTGGTCGCGACGTCGGCGCTCTCGATCAGCCGACGCGCGAAATCCAACGAACCCATCGCCCGATAGGGCTCGGGTATCGGGGCCCACACGAACATCGACCCGCGCGGCGGCGCCACCGACCACCCGATACGGCCCAACCCCTCGATCAAGGCGTCACGTCGAGACTGGTAGATCGCCCGAAGGTGCGCCGGGTAGCCGGGGGCCTCGTTCATGGCCACGATCGCCGCGATCTGGACGGGCTGGAAGGTGCCGTAGTCGAGGTAGCTCTTCAACTTGGTCAGCGCCGCCACGACCGCCGCGTTGCCGACCAGGAACCCGACCCGCCAGCCGGCCATCGAGAAGGACTTCGTGAGCGTGTAGAGCTCCACGCAGCAGTCCTTCGCGCCGGGCACCTGGAGGATCGAGGGAGGCTGGTAGCCGTCGAACCCGAGGTCGGCGTACGCGAAATCGTGGCAGATGATCACGTCGCGCTCGCGCGCGAAGCCGACCAGGCGCTCCATGAAGGCGAGGTCCACGCACGCGCTGGTGGGGTTGTGGGGAAACGAGCAGATCAGGACCCGGGGCTTGACGGTCGCCTCGTTCCAACGCTCGACCAGCCGGGCGAAGAAGGAGTCGCCCGGCGTTGGGTCGTCGCCCGGATCGGTGACGTCCACCGTCAGGACCTGGGCCCCGGCGAAACCCGGACCCGCCAGGTGGATCGGGTAGCTGGGCGTCGGCACCAGTGCCGTGTCGCCCGGACCCAACAGCACCCACATGAGGTGTGTCAGGCCCTCCTTCGCCCCGATGGTCGTGATGACCTCGGTCTCGGGGTCCAGCTCGACGCCGAAGACGTCGCGGTAGCGCGTGGCCATGGCCGCGCGAAGATTCGGGATGCCCCGGCTGGCGCTGTAGCGGTGGTTGCGCGGGTTGTGCGCGGCCTCGGAGAGTTTCTCCACCGCGACGTCGGGACTCGGCAGGTCGGGGTTGCCGAACCCGAAGTCGACCACGTCGCGACCCGCCGCGCGCGCCTGGGCCTTCAGCCCGTTGATCGTGGCGAAAACGTAGGGTGGCAGGCCATTGATGCGACGGAACTCCATCACGGAAAATTAGTCACTTCGCGCCTCCGGCGCCACTCGGCCAACGCGTCGAGGCGCACGTGCGGGCTCAGCACCGCCCAGTTCGCCCCCGCCGCGGCCAGCGCGTCCAGTAGCGCGTGCAGATCACTGGGTACCGGACCCGCCCAGGTCACCGGTCCACGGCGCGCATGGTCGCGCACCTCGTCGGGGGTCGCGTTCCACACGTTCAGCTGCGCGCCAACCTCGCGAGCCAGGGCGTTGGTCGCGCTCGAGCCCGCACCAATCCAGACCTCCATCGAGTCACGCAACGCGCGCGCGGTCTCGGCCATCAACTCGCGACGAGCCTGTGCCGAGCGCGTCACGACCCCGTACGCCTCGTTCTCCGCGGCGCTCAATCGGTCGCCGGTGCCCAACGCGGCCACCACGCGACCCGGCGCGATCGTCGCCAGCGTCGAGAACTCCTGCACCAGCTGTGCGGTCCCCACGACGCCCACCCGTGCGACGAGGGGGCCCACGACCAGGCGGGTCGAGGCGCTCGCTACCGCGGCCAACAAGGGGAACGGAGCGAGTGCCGGGCGTTGGGGCGAACCCATCGGCCAGAGGTGGTCGTAGGCGAACACGCCGTCCAGTCCCCGGGCGTCCGCTTCGGCGGCCACCGCCAAGGCGTGCGACGCGCCCACCTCGAAGCTCGGTAGCAGGACGCCGAGCTTCACGCGGGCACCGCGCGCCACGGCGCCTCGACGAGCTCGTTCGCCAACGCGCCGACGACTCCGCCGGTCACGCCAGGTTCTCCGCGCGCGCTTTCAACTCGCGCAGCGCCTCCGTTTGAATGCGGTGGGCGGCGCGCTCACGCACGAACCCCGGTATCGGCACGCGCAGGTCCACGACGAGGTCGTAGGTCACGAGGGTCGAGGCACCGCGATCCTCAAGGTGATACGCACCCTCCATCGACTCGGTGAGGTCACCCTCGACTTGGGTCCAGGCGAGCACCTCGGGGGACCTCGCGTAGTCGTAGCGCAGGGCGTAGGTCGTGGACCGGCCATAGGCGGCCGCGCGAAACGCCACCTCCAGCGCGCGGCCGTCGGCGTCGCGCTCACGAACCTCTACGGACTTGAGTTCGCTTACCCACTGACCGTAGTTCTCGAAGTCGGTGACGACGTCGTACACCACGTCCGCGGGGGCCCCCACCAAGATCGTCTCCGTCGCGTGCTGTGCCACCGCTCCTCCCTGCGTCCACCTTACGACGCGCGTTCGCGCGCCCCTGTCCCGTCGTAGGGGGCTAGCCCCTCACCCAGTCGTCGAGCCAGCTCGTCCCAGCGAAAAGTTGTGAGGGCCACCTCGCGCGCCCGCGCGCCGTAGGCGACCCGTCGCTCCGGGTCGCTCAGCAGCGACCTCATGGCGGCGGCGAGATCGCCAACACGAGCGGGGTGATCCACGACGAGCCCGGTCTCACCGTCGCGCACCGCCTCGTGACTGCCCCCGG
>JAJZYE010000247.1 GCA_021806055.1 Actinomycetes bacterium
GCCATGGGCGTGCGCCTCGTGCAGGGCTACGGCCTCACCGAGACGTCACCCATCCTCACCTGCAACCCCCTAGAGGGGAGACGCCAGGACTCGGCGGGACCGGCCCTCGACAACGTGATGCTGCGCCTCGCCGACGATGGCGAAGTCCAGGTGCGTGGTCCGAGCGTCTTCGCCGAGTACTGGCGTGACCCCGACGCCACCCGTGAGGCGTTCACCGCCGACGGGTGGTTCCGCACCGGTGACGTGGGGCGCCTGGACGACGGCTGGCTCTCGATCGTCGGGCGCCTGAAGTTCGCCATCGTGCGCGCGAGCGGGCTCAAGGTCTTCCCCGAGGACGTCGAGGCCGTGGCCGAGCACGACACCCGCGTGCGCGAGCTGTGCGTGGTGGGCGTGCACGACGACCAGGGCGAGCACGTCGAGGCGGTCGTCCTCGGCGACGCCCCGGACGAGGTCGTCGACGACGTCGTGGCCTCGGTGAACGCCCAGCTGGCCTCGTTCCAGCACATCGACCACTGGCGACGCTGGCCCGACGGCGACTTTCCCCGCACGCGCCTGCTGAAGGTGGACCGGCGAGCGGTGCAGGACTGGGCGAACGCCGAGCCCACCGCCGCCACGCCCCCGACCCGGCCCGCAGCGCGCGACGCGGACCCCGTCGCGCGCGCCATCCGACTCAGCCTCGACGACCCGGGCGCGACCGTGCGCGACGACGACCGCCTGGCCGACCTCGGGCTCGACTCACTGCTCCGGCTCAACGTCGTCTCGCTGCTCGAGGAGGATCTCGGGGTCACCCTCTCCGACGAGAGCGTGACCGAGTCCACGACGGTCGCTCAGCTGCGCGCACTCGTCGGCGAGGGGGATGGCACCGACGGCGTCGTCCGCGAGCCGACGTGGACGTACTGGCCGGCGGTACGCCACCTCGGCGACGCGCTGCGCGACCACGTGATCGCTCCCCTCGTGGGGCACTGGGTGAGCCTGGAGGTCGTCGGCCTCGAGCACCTGGCGCAACTCGACGGACCCGCGATCTTCATCTTCAACCACACCGACGACTTCGACGGGCCGGTGATCTACCAGGCCCTGCCCCCCTCGATCCGCCGACGCCTGGCGGTCGCCACCGCCGCGGACGTGATGGCCGATCACCGTCTTCTCGCCCTGATCGTGCGCCTGTGCTTCGCCGGGTTCGCCTTCGCCCGCCACGAGCCGTACCTGCGCAGTCTCGAGTACGTCGGACGGATGATCGACCGGGGCTGGAACGTGCTGATCTCCCCCGAAGGACGCCTCAGCACCACCGGCGAGTTGCAGGACTTCAAGAGCGGCATCGGGCTGCTCGCCGCGAACCTCGGCGTCGCGGTCGTCCCGCTCAAGACCGTGGGACTCGCGGGCACGGTACCCCTGCACGCCAAGTGGCCCCGTCGCCACAGCCGCGTCGTCGTGCGCGTCGGTGCGCCGCTGCGCGTCGAGGCGACTCGCGACTACGACGCGGTCACCGCCATGCTCCACCAGGTCCTGCGCGACCTCTAGCCTGGGCCTGATGTCGACCCCGGCGCCCCCCGAGCCGGTCCCCGCGAGCGGTCCCGGTGGCGGGGGGCCGAGCGCGGCGGGCGCGATCCTCACCGGGCGCCCCGACCGGGTGACCGCACTGTTGTTCCTGGTCGCCGTCACGGCGGCGTTCGCCCTCTTCGGCTCCGAGTCGGCGCTCGGCGACGTCGCGCACGCCTTCGGCCACGTGACGTCGGGAACGTCACTGCGTGACGTCGTCGGCCTGTCGGGCTCGGTGCTGGGCCTCGGCCTGTCGGTGGTACGCGTCGCGTCGCTCGGCGCACTGCCACTGTCGTCCTGGGCGGACCGCGCGGGACGGGTACGCGTGCTCACGCGCACCGTCCTGGTTGGCCTGCTGCTCACGGCCCTCGCCGCGGCGAGCCCCACCTACTGGTTCTTCGTCGCCTGCTTCGCCCTGGCGCGGCCCCTCCTCAATGCGGCGTCGACACTCGTCCAAGTCATCACGGTGGAGTTATCGACCAGCGCGGCGCGCATGAAGCTCCTCGCCATCATGGCGGCCGGTACCGGAATCGGGTCCGGACTGTCGGCTGTCGTGCACGGCGTCATCCGCGGTCCCGACGCCTTTCGCTGGCTGTTCGCCCTGGCCCTCGTCCCGGTGTTGCTGGTCGTCCCGTGGGTACGCTCGCTTCCCGAAGTGGCCCGCCGAGCGGGCGAACGCCCCCTCGCGCGCCTGGGCGCCGTGCCACGCGAGGCGCTCGGCGCACTGGCGATCGTGGCCGTCGTGGCCTTCACCACCGGTGTGATCACCGGACCCGCCGGCGGATTCACCTTCGTCTACAGCCAGGAGATCCTCAAGATGTCGGCTCTGTCGGTCTCGGTGGTAGTCGCCTGCAGCGGCCTCGCGGGTCTGGCCGGCCTCGTGATCAGCGCGCGATTAGCGAGCACCTGGGGACGACGTGCGACGGTGGCCACAGGAGTCGTGATCACCGCGGCGGCGTCGAGCGCCGCCTACAGCGGCGGGCGCGTGGCCTTCGTCGTGGGCTACGTCATCACGATCGGCGCGGGAGGCGTGCTGGCGCCCGCGATGGCCGCCATCTCGACCGAGATCTTCGCCCATCGCTTCCGCGCGACCGCGGCCGGCTGGATCACGGTCGCCGGGGTTCTCGGCGCCGTGGCGGGCTTCGCGCTCTTCGGCCTCGTGGGCGACTCGTTTCCGGCGACCGCCGCGGGCGGACTGCGCCTGGCGGCCCTGATCACCTTCCTGCCTCTGCTGCCCACGCTGGTGCTGCTGCGACGGCTCCCCGAGAGCCGCGGCGTCGAGCTGACCTGACCCGCCGGA
>JAJZYE010000248.1 GCA_021806055.1 Actinomycetes bacterium
GCGAGGGATCGGCGTCGCGTAGCTGGTTGATGACGTCGTCGACATCGGTCGCGTCCACGTCGTCGTCGCCCCGTCGCAACGAGCGCTCCCGTCGGCGCGCGCCGAGGGCGAGCGCCAGGCCGGCGCTGGCGGGTAGGGGGATGGTGTGGTGCGGGGTCGGTTCGCGCGCCGTGGGGTCCGGCGCTCGCTCCGTCGAACGTACCCGCGTGGCGCTGGTGGGGGTTGCGGCGAGCGACGACGCGCGCGTGGCGGGTGCGGGCGCCGGGGCCAACAGCGCGACCAGGGCTACCACCAGGCCAGCGAGCCAGGCGCTGCCGCCACTGGACACATCACCACCGCGACGCAGAGCCGCGACGTTACGCCCGGTCTGGACGAAAAAGCCAATCCAGAAGAGAGCCAGGACGACCAGCAGGACTCGGATGATCGGTCCGTTCGACTGGTGCGCGCTGACCCGCCACTTGCTCAGGACGACGAAGGGTAGGAGGACGAAGTAGAGAGCCAGCGCGGAGCCGTGCAGCGGTCCGCTGGCGAATCGCTTCACGGCCGTGGCGCGAGCGTCCACGCCGTCGTCGTGGTGGCGACCAGTTCCAGTTGACAGGTGTGGGGACCGTCGATGGTGACCTGCTGGTTCACCGGCGTCGAGGTTGACGGGCACTGCAGCTGGGCCACGAGGGGATGGTTGGCGTCCAGTGACCACGCGCCCGGGCCATCGAGGGGAACCACGGCCACGTTGTCCGTGGTCGTCAGGTGGCCGGCGATCGCGTCGTTCGAGGCGTTCGCGCTGGCGCTGGGCGCGAACGACCTCGCGATCGTAGCGATCGGCGCGGTGTAACGCGCGCCGCTGGTCGGCGCGCGGGGAGGTCGCGGCGACGGGATCGTGGTCGACGTCGTGGGAGTCGTGGCTGGTGCGCCGCTGGTCGACGCGTTGGGGCGGCGCGTCCTGGTCGTCCCCGTCGCGACCGTCGTCCCCGTGGCGGCTCGTGGGGCCCGACGTGACGGGTGCGTCGGGTGGGCCGTCAGGGTGAAGACCAAGACGAGCAGGAGGATCGGGCTCGACCACATCACGAGTTGGGTACCACGGGGGGCGAGGGGGCGGCGAGCCATGAACTTCACAAGGTAGTGGTCCGAGAGGCGGATTGCCATTGGGCGGCACGGTCGTCGTCGTTAGAGCAGGCAGTGGACGGCGAAGTGCTGGAGCTCCGCGCGCAGGGAACGTGGTGAACTGTGGTCGTCGCGCGCCAGGTCGGCCAGCGACTCGTCACCGATGACCCGCCGATAGGCGAGGCGTGCGATGCGCTCGTGGTCGCCGCCGCGAAAGGTCGCGAGGCGCGCGTCGAGCGTGGAGGCGACGGGCGCGGCCCGATCGAGTCGCTCGAGGGGCGCCACGAGTCCGCGCTCGCGCTTCTCCTTCAGAAGCCAGCGCCGCAGGCGTCCTCGCAGTGCGGACAGGAGGTCGGGAGCCGCGTAGGTGCGCGACTGGCCGGCCCACTCGCTCAGCAGCTCGCTCAACATGGCGACGGCCGTTGTCAGGGTCTCACCGGTGTCACTGACGGCCCCGGCCCCGAAGCGCAGCTGGCGACAGACGCTGACCAGGCCCGGCAGAAGCGTCTGGAGAAGAGCACGGTGCACGAGGGGGTCACGGGCATCCTCGAGGAGAGCCGTGACCAGTGCCGCTCGCTCGAGCACACTGCGGCCACCGTGCAGGTCCAGCGCGTCCACGACGTCGCCCAGATCGTCCAGCCGTGCGAGGTCGAGTGCTGGGTGACGTGCGGCGAAGGCCGTCAGCGCCAGGCGCGACTCGGCCGCGCGACCGCGACGACGCCAGTCGCGTCGTAGCTGGGTGAGGACGTCGGGCGAGGACCGCGCGACGTCGGAGCCGTTCTGACTGGTTGAGTTGGTGTGGTGTGGGGGCGTGCGTGAGGTCATGGATCGCAGTCCAGGCCACGACACGCACCGTCGCGCACCAGTCGGGGCGCACCGTGGGTCTCCTTTTTCC
Organism: Actinomycetes bacterium; assembly: GCA_021806055.1. GTDB lineage: Bacteria > Actinomycetota > Acidimicrobiia > Acidimicrobiales > RAAP-2 > RAAP-2. The sequence continues at coordinate 1,997 of JAJZYE010000248.1, forward strand.
ATGATGGGTACCGTGCACCACGCGGCGCACTGCGCGACGCACATATGGACTGTCGCGTGCAGTGGGGCGACGTAGGCTGCGCGCATGGACATCGAGACTTTCTACGAACAGAACGAGGCGCGTCGCGAAAGTGCGGAGTTCGAGTTCGGCAGCGAGTGGACTGACGCCGCGGAAAACGAGTACGAGCTCTCGTGGGTCGAAGCGACGGGTGAGCTCTACCTCATGGTCGAGCCCGACGCCTCGATCAACGAGGACATGTTCGGCGACTTCCTCGTCGCCGACGAACAGGTCAGCGACTTGACGGTGGTGGTCATCGCACGAGTTCCGTCCCTGACGGAGTTGGAGGACCGGCTGCGGGGCTGGGAGGAGGCGATGGTTCAGCAGAACTCACTGACCTGGCTCTACGAGCGGTTCCCCTCGGGAGACTCGTCCGCTCAGGGGTAGGGGGTCGAGGAGTCCGCGATCTGGCAGAGGCGCGTGAGTGCCGGCACCAGGTAGGTGATCGGAACACGCTCGGCCTCGTTGATGGTGGTCACCAGAGGGTTCCAGCTGCCGTCCAGCGACGTGGCCGCCGCGGCGGCCGGGGTGGCTCGCAGCATCAACTGGAGTGCGCGGCCCTCGAGCGCGCGGCGTTGCGCCGGGCGCAAGCCGGGCGTCCGGCTTCGGGCGTAGACGGCGAGGGAGTGGTGGACCGAACGACAGGCCTGGCGCGCGTCCGTGGTCGCCCCGCCCGTCCCGCACGAGCTGAGCGTCACGGCGGCACTGAGCAAGGCGACGGTGAGCGAGGCGGGCCGCTTCAGCCGAGCCACGAGTCGGCGGCTTGTAGCAGGAAGTCG
>JAJZYE010000249.1 GCA_021806055.1 Actinomycetes bacterium
GCCCACCCGGTCGTCCCAGACGAGTTCGAGGTCCTGGGACTGACGCGCCACGAACTCGACGTGACCGATCGTGACGGTGCCGTGCGCGCGCTGACGGCGGTGCGGCCCGACGTCATCGTGCACCTGGCGGCCTACACGGCGGTGGACCGCGCCGAGAGTGACGCGACGACCTGTTACGCGGTCAACGCACGGGGCACCGAGACGATGGTGCTCGCGGCGCGCGCGAGCGGTGCCCACCTCGTCGCGGTGTCCACGGACTACGTCTTCGACGGTGAGAAGGGTGCGCCCTACGTGGAGGACGACCCCGCCAATCCATTGAGCGTGTACGGGGCGTCGAAGTGGGCGGGCGAGCAGTCCTGCGCACCCGAGGACAGCGTGGTACGCACCTCGTGGGTCATGGGCGTGCGTGGGCGCAACGTGGCGCACGTGATCGCGGCGCGCGCCGACGAGGGCGCGACGGTGCGCTTCGTGGACGACCAGGTCGGGACCGTCACGGTCGCGGCGGACCTCGCGCGAGCGCTGGTCACCCTGGTGCGCGTGCGACCCGGCGGCGTCTGGCACGTCGCCAACGAGGGCGCGACCAGCTGGTTCGAGGTGGCGCGCCACGTGGGGGAGTGCCGGGGGCGTGGCGACGGGTTCGCCACCGCGATCCGCACCGACCAGCTCGATCCCGCGCCGCTGGCGCGGCGCCCACGACGTAGCGACCTGGCGACCGACCGGTGGCGGGCGCAGGGGTGGGCGGCGTTGCCCCCCTGGCGCGAGGGCCTGGCCCGTCTGGTGGCCGACCGGACCGGTGGGGACGCCACGTGACCAGCGCCGGGGCGACGCTGTCGGCGGTGGTGGTCGACTACCACGCGGGGGCGGCCCTCGAGGACTGCGTCGCCTCCCTCGAGGCGAACGGCGTGCGCCACGTGGTGGTGGTCGACAACGCCACGCCGGGCACGGCGCGCGCGGTTCTGGCGCATCGTTCGGTGACGGTGGTGGAGCCGGGGCGCAATCTCGGCTACGGCCGGGGGGTCAATCGTGGCGCGGCGGCGGCGACGCCGTCGCGGTACCTGCTCGTGACCAACCCCGACGTGGTGGTGCACGCCGGGGCGGTGGACGCGCTGGTCGCGTTCCTCGAGACCCGTCACGACGTGGCCATCGCCGGACCGCTCATCGTGCGCCCCGACGGCTCGCTCTACCCGTCCCAGCGCGTCTTCCCCAACGTCGGGCTCGCGGCGGTCCACGCGTTGGTCGAGCCGTGGTGGCCGGGCAACCCCGCGACGCGTCGCTATCGCTCGCCGCGGCCTGACGGCACGGTGGACTGGGTGTCGGGCGCCTGCTTCGTGATCCGTCGCGAGGTCTTCGAGGCCGTCGGCGGCTTCGACGAGCGCTACTTCATGTTCGCCGAGGACATGGACCTCTGTTGGCGCGTGCGCGCGCGCGGACTCGCCGTGGCCACGGTCAGCGAGGCCGTGGTGACCCACGTCGAAGGGGTATCACGGCGTGGCGCGTCGCGCGCGATGGTGATCGCCCACCACGCGAGCGCCCTGCGCTTCGAGGCGCAGACCGCTCGGGGATGGCGCCGCGCGCTGCTGCCGGTGGCCGCGCTCGTGCTGGGCCTGCGACTGAGCGTGCTGACGCTGCGCGCGGGCCGGTCCCAGGACGTAGACTGAGCGAGGCTGCGGGCGGGTCTGTGGTTGAAAGTCGATGCCAGCCGCAGGCGAAGCGACCCACGTAAGGCGTCTCGCGACGCTGATCATGGCGCGGTTTAGAGGTAAGTCCCGCCCCGTGGTGGTCACCGTGGCCACGTACGGGAGTCGGCGGAGCGGCGAGTCCGTGATCCGTCTGTGGGCGAGTGTGGGGTCAAAGACCAGGTCAGACGCCCGTAGCCCCACGGTGGCGCGTGCGTGACCGGTAGGGTGAGACACGACATGAGTGTATTCAGCAAGATCTTGAGGGCCGGTGAGGGCAAGCGCGTGCGTCAGCTCGCGGAACTGGTGGGCCCGATCAACGATCTGTCCGGGGAGATGGCGGGACTCACCGACGCCGAACTGCGCGGGCGCACGGACGTCTTCCGCGAGCGTCTGGCCGAGGGCGAGACGTTGGATGACCTGCTGATCGAGGCGTTCGCCGTGGTGCGCGAGGCCGCGACACGAGTTCTGGGACAGCGTCACTACGACGAGCAGCTGATGGGTGGGATGGCGCTGCACTTCGGGTGGATCGCGGAGATGAAGACCGGCGAGGGCAAGACCCTGGTGTCGACCCTGCCGGTGTACCTGAACGCGCTGGGCGGGCGCGGGGTGCACGTGGTGACGGTGAACGACTACCTGGCCACGCGTGACGCGAACTGGATGGGTGAGCTGCACCGCTTCCTAGGACTGACGGTGGGCCGTGTGGGCCCGGACCTCGAGGATTTCGAGGACAAGCGTGCGGCGTACCAGTGCGACGTTACCTACGGCACGAACACGGAGTTCGGTTTCGACTACCTACGTGACAACATGGCGCGCCGCCGCGAGCACATGGTCCAGCGGGGCCACCACTACGCGATCGTCGACGAGGTGGACTCGATCCTGATCGACGAGGCGCGCACGCCACTGATCATCTCGGGTCCGGCGTCGGACGTCACGAAGCTCTACTACCAGTTCGCCTCGATCGTGCGCACCCTGGTGCGCGACGTCGACTACGAGGTGGACGAGGAGAAGAAGACGGTGATGCCCACCGAGTCGGGCATTGAGAAGGTGGAGCGCCAACTCGGCGTCACCAACCTCTACGACGCGGTCGCGACGAACTACGTGCACCAGTTAGGTCAGGCACTGCGCGCCAAGGAGCTGTTCCACCGCGAC
>JAJZYE010000250.1 GCA_021806055.1 Actinomycetes bacterium
TCGGACCCGACGGCCCGCCACCACGCCGCGGCGAAGATCATCGGACGCCAAGAGCGCGAGTGCGAGATCGGCGACGTCGCCGTCGTCCGGGCAGCACGCGCTGAGCCGGTAGAGCAGTTCGGGGTTTTTCGACCGGGCGACGGCGTTGCGAATGGCCACGTCGATCTGGTGACGCGTCGACGTGATCTCGGGGCTCTGCGAATTCGGTAGCAGTGGACCCTGGTAGAGGTCCAGTGCGGCGTGCAGGTCACCACTCGCGAGGGCGCGCAGCACGCGCACGTGGTCCGCGTCGACCCGCCCCGTCAGCCGGTAGGGGCGCGACGCGATGATGTCCCCGACCACCTGGCGCAGGTGCGAGACCTCGGCCTTCACGGTCGTCACGTTGATCGGATGGTCGCCGTAGACGAGCGCCGTCAACGCGTCGAGCGCGAGTCCCTCCTCGTGCAGAGCGAGCACCGCCAGCAACTCCAGCTGGCGGGGACTGACTCGCGCGGGTCTACCCTTGACCGACACGGTCGATGAGCCGAGCACGCGAAGCGCGAGGCCTTCGCACAGCGCAGGCTGGACGAGGGTGCTCGCCGTCGCCGGTTCGCGAGCCAACTCGTACTCGACGTTTCGCGCCAGCGCACGGACCATCGTCAGCAACGACGGGTTGTACTTGCTCCACAGCGACGAGACGTCGATCACCCCGAGCGACCGTCCGTCGAGCGGATCGACGATGGGCGCCGAGTAGCAGACCCAGTCGTGAACCATCGGGGCGTAGTGCTCGGCGGAGAAGACAGTGGCCGGGCGCCGTAACTCATGGGCGAGGGCCAGGGCGTTGGTGCCGACCGACGCCTCGCTCCAGCACCCACCCACGGCGAAGTTGACCGCCTCGGCGTGGCGCTGCATGCGCCGTCCTCCCGCCAGCCAGGTGATGGTGACCGTCGCGTCGGTCAGCGCGACGACGAGGTCGCCATCGGCCGTCGCGTCACGAAGATCATCGAGGATCACGCGGCTCGCGCGACCCAGCCGGGATTCGGCGAACTGGGCCGCCACTGTGACCGGCTCGACCATCGGCGCCAGTGCGACGCCGACCGGCACCGCGTGGGCCGACCGCTGCCAGGAGGCGAAGACCTCGGGTCGTGCCACATTCGTCGATCCGTGCGCCTCCACCCCGACGCGCCACAGCGCCTCGGCATCACTGCGACGCTCTCTCAACTCGCGATTCACGTCCCCCCACCAGCCCGTCGGCGCACCGCGTCCGTTCCGCACGCTACCGCGCGACAGGCGTGCGCGCGAGGGCGCCGCCCCAACCTTTTTCCAACCTGCATTCCCCTACTCTTCCTCTGTTGCGAGACCCGCAACAGAGGACTGGCGCTCGCGTCAGTAAGGAAAGTGGGGGATCATGCTCTACGACACTCCCGGCTCCGCCGGCAGTCCCGTCACGGTACGGGCCACGTACGACAACTTCATCGGTGGTCAGTGGGTGGCACCCGTGGACGGACGATATTTCGACAACGTCACACCCATCACGGGCCAGGTCTTCACCAAGGTGGCTCGCTCCAACGCCAAGGACATCGAGCTCGCGCTCGACGCGGCGCACGCCGCGAAGGCGGCGTGGGGCGCGACCAGTCCCGCCGAGCGGTCCCTGATGCTCCTGCGCATCGCCGACCGACTCGAGGCCAACCTCGAGGCCATCGCCATCGCGGAGTGCTACGAGAACGGCAAGCCGATCCGCGAGACGCTCGCGGCAGACATCCCACTCGCCATCGATCACTTCCGCTACTTCGCGGGCGCCCTACGCGCCCAGGAGGGATCGATCGGCGTCGTCGACGACACGACGGTCGCGTACCACTTCCACGAGCCGCTGGGGGTAGTCGGCCAGATCATTCCCTGGAACTTCCCGATTCTCATGGCCACCTGGAAGGTTGCCCCGGCGCTCGCCGCGGGCAACTGCGTCGTACTCAAGCCCGCTGAACAGACACCCTGGTCGATCCTCAAGGTGATCGAGTTAATCGCGGACCTCGTACCGCCGGGCGTGCTCAACGTCGTCAACGGCTTCGGCGTCGAGGCGGGCAAGCCTCTCGCCTCGTCACCGCGTATCGCGAAGATCGCCTTTACCGGCGAGACGACGACTGGTCGCCTGATCATGCAGTACGCGTCGGAAAACGTCATCCCGGTGACCCTCGAGCTCGGCGGTAAGAGCCCGAACATCTTCTTCGCCGACGTCATGGCCGCCGACGACGACTTCCTTGACAAGGCGATCGAGGGACTCGTGCTGTTCGCCCTGAACCAGGGTGAGGTCTGCACCTGCCCGTCGAGGGCCCTCATCCACGAGTCGATCTACGACGACTTCATGGCTCGGTGCATCGACCGCGTGAACGCCATCACCCTCGGCAACCCGCTGGACACCGAGACGATGGTCGGCGCCCAGGCATCCAATGACCAGCTCGAGAAGATCCTTTCCTACCTGGACATCGGTCGCGAGGAGGGTGCCGAGGTGCTGGTGGGTGGTCACCAGCGTCAGGTCGAGGGCTGCGACGGGGGCTACTACGTCGAGCCCACCATCTTCCAAGGCCGCAACTCGATGCGCATCTTCCAGGAGGAGATCTTTGGGCCGATCCTCTCGGCGACGACGTTCTCCTCGACGCAGGAGGCGATCGCCATCGCCAACGACACGCTCTACGGCCTGGGGGCGGGGCTGTGGACCCGTGACGTCAACACCGCCTACACCGTGGGCCGGGCGATCCAGGCGGGGCGCGTCTGGACCAACTGCTACCACCTGTACCCCGCGCACGCCGCCTTCGGTGGCTACAAGGGCTCGGGGATCGGCAGGGAG
>JAJZYE010000251.1 GCA_021806055.1 Actinomycetes bacterium
TCGATGCGGGGGCCCTGATGTGGTCGGCGCGGCGCGTGCTGGTCCACGCGGCCAAGCGTCTGCCCGCGGACCCGGAGTGGGACAGCGAGGGGCTGCGCATGGAGCTCGTCTACTGAGCGGCGGTGTCGACGGCGTGGCGAGCCGCGACGGACCCGGTCGCCAGAGCTCTCAGACGTGCAGGCTGTGGAACGGTGCCAGCAGCTCGGGACCGGCGAAGAGGGCCAGCAGGGTGCCGGCCGCGAGGAAGACGCCGTAGGGGATCGGCTGGTCGCGGCGGATCGCCTTGGTGGCGATGAGCACGATCCCGAGCACCGCCCCGATCAGGTTGGCCGCGAAGAACCCGAGCAGGGCGTCACCCACCCCGAGCCAGCCGAGGGCGAGTCCCAGCACCGGCGCCAGTCGTACGTCCCCGAAGCCGAGGACGCGCGGGCTCGCCAGGTTCAACAGGAAGAAGAGGAGGCCCCAGGCCGCGGCGCAGAGGGCCCCGACGAGCAGGTGGTGCCACCCGTGGGACATCGCGGCCGCGAGCACCAGCAGTGCGGCGACCCCGAGCAGGGTGGGGTAGACCACGGCGCGCGGCAGGATGAGCCGCTGCGCGTCGATCCAGGCCAGCGCGACGAGGCCCGCCGCCAGCGCGAGGAACGCCGGCAGGTCCCACGCGGCGCCGAGGCGTGCGGCCGCGCCGGCGAAGAGTGCGCCGGTCGTGAACTCCACCACCGGGTACTGGAGCGAGATCGGCGCGGCGCAGTGTCGACAGCGACCGCGTAGCCAGAGCCACGACAGGACCGGCACGTTGTCGCGCGCGAGGATTGGCGTGGCGCACGAGGGGCAGGCGGACGGCGGCGTCACGATCGACTCACCGCGCGGGACGCGGTAGATCACGACGTTGAGGAAGGAGCCGACGACCAGACCCAGCATGCCGCACCCGACGATGAGGACGGCTAGCACGTTGTGGTGGACGTCGTGGCGAGCGGTCGACGCACCCGCACGCGAGACTCGCCGCAGTCAGCCCTCGTGCTGGTGGACGGCACTGTCGAATCCCCCAATTACGCGTGTGGCGAAATTATAGTTCGCACGTAGAGCGGAACCTCGTATCGACGGGGTGGTGTCGGAGCTCAGGGGAGCAGACGTGGCGAATGTGACGAGTCGAAGGTACCAGTACGGCGCGAGTTTCGTCGACCGAGTATCGGGAGTTCGCTACGAGGGTCATCATCCCCTGCTGCGTCCCGATCTCTGGCGGATCTACCTCGACGAGGCGGAGGGCACCTACCGAAATCGAGGCTTCGAGGGGACGTTGCGACGTCGCGAGCTCGAGGAGGGCGAGGGCGTCTCCTTGTTCTTCCTGGGCTTCGACCCCGAGGGAAGGGCCGTGGCGGGACTGCGCGTGCACGGGCCACTCGACGGCAGCTATCAGACGGCGCTGGTGGAGGAGATGGCGGACTCGCCCGAGATCGATGAACTCGCGGCGTTGATCGACCAGGAAGTACGTCTGGGAGCGGTGGAGATCAAGGGCGCGTGGTCCAAGGGTGAGGCGCAGACGGGGCACCGTCTGGTGCAGTCGATGTCGCGCTGCGTCCTGCACGCCCTGAACTGGCTGGGCGCCGAGTTCGCGATCGCCGCCGTCTCGGACACCCTGCTACCAGTGGTCAGTGTGACGGGCGTGACCCAAGCCGGTTCGTGCTGGGTTCCCTTCCCCGACGAGCGCTATCGCACCATCGCGTTGACGTGGCGGCGCACGCGCAGCTACGAATTGGCCACGCCCGCGCACCAGTTGAGCCTGCGGATGGAGGCCGAGCAGTTGGCGCGGGGTCCGGAGGCCTCCGGACCCGTCGAGGGTGTGGCGCCAAGTTCGCGCTCGTGGCGTGCCGTCGTCCTCGACGTCAGCACGCGGGCGGAGCGTGAGGTGCTGCGCGTGCTGCGAGAGGACGAGTCGTTGCAACTGGTGGACCGTCTCGACGAGCAGCGCCGGGACTTGGCTGCGGCGACAATGGCTCGCGGCGACGTCGACGATGAGGGAGGTGGCGGGTACCGGTGGGTGTACTACCCCTGGCGTCGCGCCGTCGTGCGACTCCTCGCGCCGCGGAGCTTCTCAACACTGCGCCTCGACCGGAACCGCAACAAGATCACCCGCGAGGAGCAGTCGCGCCTGCGCACGCTGCGCGTGGGCGTGGTGGGCGTGAGCGCGGGCCACGCGATCGCCTACGGCTTGGCGATAGAGGGGCTGATTGGCGAGATTCGTGTGGCTGACTTCGACGTCATTGGCCTGTCGAACCTGAACCGCATTCCCGCGAGCGTGCTCGACCTGGGAGTGAACAAGGCGGTGGTCGCGGCTCGACGAATCGCCGAGATCGATCCCTACGTCCGCGTGGTCGCGGTACCCGAGGGGGTGATGTCACAGAATCTTGGTGCCTTCCTCGACGGACTCGACGTCGTGATCGAGGAGTGCGACTCGCTGGATGTGAAGATGCTCGTGCGCGAGGCCGCGCGTGAGCGCGGCATCCCCGTCATCATGGAGACCAGCGATCGCGGCGTGCTCGACGTCGAGCGCTTCGACCTCGAGCCCAGGCGACCGGTCTTCCACGGGCTGCTCGGCGATTTGGACTCGGCGGCGCTCGCGGGACTGTCCCTCGCGGAGAAGGGCCCCTACGTGCTGAAGATCCTCGGCGCGAGCGATCTCTCCTCTCGCGGGGCGGCGGCGTTGCTCGAAGTGGGAACGTCCCTGACCGGGTGGCCCCAACTGGCGAGCGAGATCACTCTGGGGGCAGCCACGGTGGCGGCTGCGGTGCGCCGC
>JAJZYE010000252.1 GCA_021806055.1 Actinomycetes bacterium
CTTCGGCGTCATCTTCGTGGGTGAGTTCGGTGATCTGACCCAGATCCAGGCCGCCAACTTCAGTGCCAAGACCCACCAGCCACTGGACGTCTTCATCGCGGCGTCGCTGGCCATGATCCTGGTCTCATTCGTCGGCGCCTACGGCGGACGCCTGCTGCAGCGAGCGATACCGCTCGAGCGCATCCGTCTCGCCGGTGGCCTGATCTTCGCGGCGCTCGGCGTCTACACCCTGGTCACCGCCTTCACCTCATGAGCCGGGTCGACGAGTTGCTGGCGCTCGCCGAGGCGACGCCGGGCTTCATGCCCCGTGACGAGGGTCTCGCCCTCTACGAGCACGCCCGCGCCTACGGCGACCGGTCCCCCGGCGGGACCTGGCTCGAGATCGGCGCCTGGTGCGGCAAGTCCGCGCTCTACCTCGGCGCGGCCGCCCAGGCCAGCGCCAGCGTGCTGTACTCGCTCGACCACCACCGCGGCAGCGAGGAGAACCAGCCGGGCTGGGAGTACTTCGACGCCTCGCTGGTGGACCCGTTCGACGGCCGGCTCAACACGTTGCCGTCCTGGCAGCGCACGATCGCACGCGCCGACCTCGAGTCCACCGTCATCGGCCTCGTCGGGCCCTCCCAGGTGGTGGCGCGGCACTTCGCCCAGCCCCTCGACGTCCTGTTCATCGACGGCGGCCACGGGGCACGGGTGGCGTGGGCCGACTACGACGAGTGGACGCCCAAGATCGTCGCCGGTGGGCGCCTCATGATCCACGACGTCTTCGTCGACCCCGCCGACGGAGGACGCCCCCCGTACGAGATCTACTGCGCCGCCCTGGACAGCGGCCGCTTCGCGCCGCTCGCGGCGCAGGGCTCCCTACGGGTTCTCGAGCGGTGCGCGTCGTGACGCGCCGTGCGGGCACCCGATCTCGGGTTGCTCGGGCGGGCGCGCGAGGACCCCGTGACGGAAGAGGTCCGACGCACCCGACGACGAGGTCAACGCGTCAGCGGCGAGGATGACGGCCGCGGCGGTGTAGGACGTCACCTCCGCGTCGGGGAAGGTGCGCGACTGGGGGTAGGCCAGGCCCGTCCAGTACGCACCGTCGACGCGGCGGTGTCGGGCGGTGAGGGCGAAGACGTCGAGCGCGAGCGAGGGGCGCCCCACCGCGTCCAGGGCGAGGGCGCACTCCGCGGTCTCGGCCGCCGTCACCCAGTCGCTCGTCGACACGCACCGCACCCCGAGACCCTCCATGACGTGACGCTCCCACCCGTCGTCGAGGCGACGCTCGCCCGCCGTCCCCGAGACGGCGCCGCTCAGGACCGGGTAGTACCAGTCCATGGCGAACTCGTTCTTCGGCGCGAAGGCGCCGGGATGACGAGCCACGCAGTGGCCGAGCACCGCCGTCGGCTCGCGCCACGCGTCGACGTCCTCGCCCAGGCGCTCCCCCAGGGCCAGTGCGCAACACGCCGCGTGGTAGATCGACGACGAGCCCGTGAGGAGGGCGTAGCCCTCGACGCGGCCGGCGGCGTCGAGGGACCAGCGCACTGTGCCGTCGCCCAGGCGCCACGAGAACACGAAGTCGATCGCGGCGCGCACGTGGGGCCACAGCCGCGCGGCGAAATCGACGTCACCCGTCGCGAGCAGGTAGTGGTAGACGCCCGTGGCGACGTAGGCCACGACGTTGGTGTCGAGGCGCGCGTCCACGACGTCGGCACCTCGGTAGTAGTTGAACCACGCTCCGTTGGCCAGTTGGCGTCGCGCCAACCACTGGTAGGCGGCTCGCGCGGCGTCCGCGTGGCCGGTCACCGTGAGGGCCATGGCGGCCTCGACGTGGTTCCAGGGATCGCAGTGGCCGCCCGTGAACCACGGGATCGCGCCGTCGCGGCTCTGCAGCCCCGCCAGCCACGACGCACTGGCGGCGATCTGCTCGGCCGTGATGACGCCCTCGACACCCGCGAGCGCGGCCGTCTCGACGCTCACGTCGCCACGCGAGTGAGGTAGACCACCAGAGACTTGCCCATCACGGGCGCCAGCACTCGCTCGGCGCTGCGCGTGAGCCACGGCGCCTTCACGATGTCCCACACCAACAACCGGTGGTACGAGCGCACCAGCGGATGATCGTCGTTCGTCGTGCCCACGAGGCACTTCAACCACCAGTAGGGGCTATGCAGCCCGTGCGCGTAGTGGTGCCCCCTCACCCGAAGGCCGGTCGCCACCAGGCGCTGCTCGAGCACGCGGCGTCGGTAGAGCCGCACGTGGCCGCCGGGCACCATGTGGTACTCGTCGGACAGCGCCCAGTTGATGAGTTCGGGCCCGAAGCGCGGCACCGTGACGGCCATCGTCCCCCCCGGACGCAGCACCCGCGTCAGCTCCGCCATCGCCGCACGGTCATCGGGGATGTGCTCGAGAACCTCCGAGCAGATCACGCGGTCGAAGGTGGCGTCGGCGAAGGGGAGGTGCAACGCGTCGCCCTGGACGACTGCGGCGGCCACGTCGCGCGCCGAGATCTCACCCGCGTCGGTCATCGCCGCGAAGATCGCCGCCACCCCCTCCACCTCGGCCCGGCCCGCGTCCAGGGCCACCACGTGCGCCCCGCGGCGCGCCGCCTCGAAGGCGTGACGCCCGAATCCGCAGCCCAGGTCCAGCACCACGTCCCCGGGCGTCAGACCCAGTCGGTCGTAGTCGGCGGTCAGCATCGGTCGACGAACGCCATCAGTCGAAGAACATCGCCGCGGGCAGGGGACCGCCGCGCACGATGGCGTCGTAGCACGCCGTCGTTCCGCGCGCC
>JAJZYE010000253.1 GCA_021806055.1 Actinomycetes bacterium
TCCATCTCCGTGCCGTCGATGGCGAGGTCGGTGTTGCCGGCCATCGTCTTCATCACCTCCTCGGGGATGGCTGCAAGGAGGAGCCGGCGCTGGAACCATTCCCGGTCGCAGGTGACGAGCTCGCCGGTGCCTGTGTCGAGCACCTCGGGTGCGGCGCCGAGCACGGCGGCGAACCGCTTGTGGAAGCGGTGGACGAGGTCGTAGGCGCCGGGCCGCCGCCAGCTACGCATTCCGAGTCGGTCGAGCGCGCCGGGGCCGAAGCCGTTCAAGAGCCGGACCACCTCGACGAGCGTCGCCTCGTGGCCGTTCGTGGAGCCGTTCAAGGTGAGCGCGACCAGGTAGCCGAAGACCGAGAGCCGCGCCCCTGGGGCTGGGGGCATCTTCATGGCCGTCTCGAGGGGCCCGAGCACGCCGCTTTGGCGCACGAGCTGCAGGCACGCACCCTATGGCTGGGGGCTGCGGCGCAGTGACGTCGCGATGCTCGAGATGGCCGACTTCGGGGTCGAGCCGCACGCCCCTGAGCCCTGCGACGCGCACGATGACCGGGTGTGCCGCTACGCCCTTCAGCCTTTCGGCGACGTCCTCGACGCTGAGGATGTTCCTGCGGGCGCGTACTCGAGCTGTGGCGCCGGCGCAGCTCCGTTCGTCTCGCCGAGGGCTCGGTCCTTCACCGTAATGGATCCCTCGGGGGAGGATTTCCGCGCCGGCGCCGCACAGTCGTCAGCACCCGATGGCTGCGATCTCGACGTGGTCCAGGACCGACGAAGGAGCAACCCGATCGGCGTTCACCCACCAGAGCTGCCGGCCGAAGACCGACACCTCGGCGTCGCGAGCTGACGATCGCATCGCGGCGGGAACGCTGCGGACCGTGCACCAGCGCTGCGAGCCAGGAACCAGCAGCGCCCACGTGGCGTCGGCGCCGTGTGCGCGAGCAAGGAGCGCCCCGTTCGAGAGCAGCGTGAGCTGGCCTGTGGCAAGGCCTGTGGCCGAGGCGAATGGCCGGGGCAGCCCGACATCGGTCCAGGTGGCACCACCGTCGGTCGAGCGAAGGACCAGGTACGGGAAACGCAAGGACCCGTGGACGAGGAGCTCCGTGGACTCCGAGATCGCTGCGATCTCGCCGTGGGCGCACGGATCCAGGAGCGTCGGCCATGCGGGCTCCTCCCAGGTGGCGCCGCCGTCGCCCGATCGCAGCAGCTCCTGCTGGGAATGCACGCCGGCTGCGCAGTTCGACGCCGAGAACGGACCCAACGTGACGCACGGACCGTTCGACGGGCACTCGAGCCCAGTCGGATGCCAGGTCCCGGACGCGACGTCGAACTGCTCGACGAGAGGGGTCTCGACGGTCTCGCTGGGGCTCGCCGGTGAGTAGAGCGCCTCCACCGCGTCGGATCTGTAGCGAAAGCCGCCGAACCCCGTCACGGTCGCCTCGGGCGGGGTGGGCAGGATGCTCCACGAGGCTCCCCCGTCGGACGTCTCGAGGCCGACGTCCCGGTCGACGGTTCCTGTCGGGACGACGGGTACTTCGAACGCCAGGAAGATCGCTGGGCCGCTCTCGGGAAGCGCCACAGTGTCGCAACTCGACGGCTCTCCTGTCGGTGTGAACGCCGGAACTGGCGACATCCCGGCCCTGGCAAGGGCGGCGACGGCACCGGCCGTCGGGATGCTCGTGGTGGTGACCGCGCCGCCTGCGCCGAGCGTCGTGATGACCGCGGCGCCTGGCGCGCAGTGCGCGACGCGGTCCGGTGCTCCCGGGTTCGCCGAGATCGGTGCCAGTCCCGCACCGGTCTCGCTCAGGACCGAGAGGCGCCCGAGGCTCGCGAAGGTCGGCGGCGCCGTCACGGCGAGTGACGCGTCGCCCATGTGGACCCAGCGGTAGCTGAGTGAGACCCGGGGTGCAGAGCCCCGCCCAAAGGTGATCTGCGGTCCCCTCGCCGGCCCAGGGAGGACGTCGAGGGCTTCGCCGTTGGGCCGTGTGCCGATCATCGAGACGAGTGGCGCGACGCCTCTCACCAGCACCGTCTGGGCAGGGATCGCGCTCCGCCGAGTGAGAGCGAGCAGGGCGCAGGCGGTGGGGATCGGGCAGCGCGCCACGTGGGCGTGTGTCGGGACGACGATGCGGAACCGCACCGACGCCTCCGCCGGCCCGAGCCCGCACCCGTTGTAGGTGAACGGGCCCACGCACCGCAGACCGATGCGGTAGGTGCCTGACGCGAGTGCCACCACCTGCGGCGTCCCCGACGGTCCTGCCTCGACCCAGGGTGCATCCGGCACCTTGAAGCTCACGTGGAAGGTGGTCGGCGACGACCAATGGACCGTGACCACCGTGTCCGACAACCCTCCGGGACACCCGCCCCAGCAAATTGTGGTCGTGGACGTGCCGTTCGGGCGTGGCGCCGTCGCCAGCTCGTGCGCCACGCTCACGACGCCCGTCACCGTGACGCGGCTCCCAGGTCGTCCCGAACGTGGCGAGATGGAGAGGCGGATCCGGGGCTCGTGCTCGACACGATGCGGCCGACCGGTTGTCAGCGTTGCCTCCACGACCACGTGATACGGACCGGATCGGACGCTCCCTACGCGCAGGCAGCCGGAGAACGCTCCGTCGAGGGACTGCGTGACCGGCATTGTCGCTCCACGTGTGGTCGCCGCGCCTGTCGGGCACCGAGTTGGCGGGGGCGCCGATGCGGCCAGGTGCTCGAGGCTCGGCGGCGGACTCGCAGAGGGTCCTCCTCCTTCGTGGGGCGACGAACGCGTC
>JAJZYE010000254.1 GCA_021806055.1 Actinomycetes bacterium
CGGAGACGATCGAGTGCCCGCGGGGGTGACGGTGACCGAGGTGATCAGCCTGGCGCCACGAACGCTGGCCCCATGAGCTGTTCCCTGGTGACGGGTCGCCCTCGGCGATCGTGCGGGAGATGGCCAACCCGCGCTAGGTCCATCGTTCGAGGACCGCGCTCGTCGACTCGACCGTGGCGAAGGTGCCGTTCAGTGCCGCGAGGAAGGCCGCGTGGACCTGATCCGCGTCGACGCACACGCCGTTGAACGTCTGGTCTCTCGTCGCGCAGGCGTCGGCCGCGACCACGCAGTCGAGCCCCCGCTCACTCGCGGCCCGGGTCGTCGAGTCGACGCACATGTGGGTCATCATCCCGGCGATGACGACCGAGGTCGCCCCGATCGTCGCGAGGTGCTCGCCGAGCGCGGTGCCGAGAAAGGCGTTCGGCGCGTGCTTCTCGATCACGACCTCCCCCGGTGCCGGCGCGACGGATGGGTGGATCCGCGCGCCGTCGGAGCCGGGTAGGAAGAAGGTCGCGCCGGGCTGGTCGGCCACGTGACGCACGTGCACGATCGGACCGCCGGTGGCGCGAGCGCGGGCCACCAGTGCCGCCGCCCGGTGGGCCGCGGCCTCGGGCCCCTGCAGCGCCATGCGCCCGCCCGGGAAGTAGTCGTTCTGGATGTCGATGAGCAGCAGCACCCTGGTCACGGCGTCACGCTAGCGGACGTGTCGGCGCTCGTCGCAGGGTGGGTTCGGTCGTCGCGGGCTGGCCGCGCCGACGGCCGGTCACCGTCGCGGCGGCGAACGCGCGACGTCCGCGCCCACTGGGGGGGCTCGACGAGCCGACCGAGGCGTCAACGCCGTGCGGGGTCGTGGAGTGCCGACCACGGCGACCCGGCGAACGTGCGCGAGAGACGGTCGCACCGTGCGCCCGGCGCCGCTAGGGGTGGCGGCGGGCGGCCGAGAGGACTTCGTCGGGCACCACCGTGCCGGGGCGGTTGGCCGGGTCGTTCGCGAGCAGCCGTCCCACCACCGGGATCTCGGTGAGGCTCTCGGCGCGCAGTGTCGCCAGTACCACCGGGACGAAGCTCTCGGCGGCGGGGTAGACGAGGTGGCGGGGTAGCCAGGTCGGGTCGTACTTGGCGTTGAAGGACCACAGGCTCTCGATGGGCAGGACTCCGGAGAGGCGCCGCAGCGCCCAGCGCTCCACCCGCGTGAAGGTTCCCTCGCCGCGTTCGGCCTCCAGGACGGAACGAAACGCCGCGAAGTTCAGGCTGAGCCCGCGCCCCCCGCGCTCGCGCAGGTGCTCGATGGTCGCGCACAGCGCGAAGTCGATGAGGCCGTTGGGGTGCTCGCCCGGATCGCGGCGCATCAGATCGAGGGAGTAGCCGTGGATGGCCGGGGACGGGACGAACTGGCAGACCGCCGCCGGACGGTCGTCGGGGCCGAGCACGACGGTGAGCAGGAGCCCCTTGTCGCGGGGGTCGAAGAGTCGCCCGAGCATCATCGAGAACCCGCGCTCGCCCTCGCCGCGGCGCAGTTTGGCGATGAGCTCGAGGAGGGGCGTCACGAGGGCCGGGTCGATGGTGGCGGGGTCCAGGAACTCCGCGCGGTAGCCGTGGCGCAGGAGGCGCGTGCGGGCCTGGCGCAGTCCCTTCATCCGTCCGCCCTCGAGGGAGAACGTCGCGCAGTCGACGATGGCCTCGTCGCCGATGTAGAGGTAGTGCAGGCCGGCGGCGTGGTAGAGGGGGAGCCAGTCCTCGCCGGCGCCCATGACGCCGATGGTCCACCCGTGGTGCTCCGCGTACGCGCGAAAGGCGCTGAACACCTCGCCGCGCTCGGCCACCGGGCCGATCGGGTCGGGGGAGATGAGCGCGACGCCGCCGTAGACGGCGTAGGCGACCAGGGAGTCGCGGAAGAAGAAGAACTGCTTGTCGTCGCGCAACGCGAAGTAGTCGAGTGTGCCGCGACCGTGGCGGCGCACGATCTCCCTCGCGCGCCGTTCGGCGATGCGCCTCTCGGTGCTCGATCCGGTCGCCGAGAGACGTCGGTCGACCACGGGTCGGGTGATGAGGTAGAGGGCCGACACCACGAGCGACAGGCCCACGGTGAGCAGGACCGGGTTGAAGAAGTCGTTCACCCGGTCGGGCAGGATGACGTTGGTCTGGCCGATCAGGCGCTCGGCGCACCCCACGAGCACCACCGCGAAGGAGGGCAGATGCTGGTGGCGCGCCGAGGCCTCGACGCCGAGGGATGCCGCCACCACCGCCACCACCGCGATCGCGGCCAGTCCCGGCAGGGCCGCGCGAGCGCTGACGCGGTCGGTCGACGCGCGGAAGTGGTCGCGCGTCACCAGCAGCCCCACGACCAGGGCGGCCGCCACGAGCGACGAGGCGATGCTGCCGCCACGCGCCAGGTGCAAGACCGTGGTGGTCGCCAGCGTCGCGAGCGCGAGGAACCAGGCTCGGCGCTGGCCCCGTCGCACGCCGCGCGCCAGCATGATCAGCCCGATGCCCGCCACCGCGGTGACGGCCGCCGCCGAGCGCGCCACGTCCAGGGGTAGGACGGCCAGCACGGCGTTCAGGCGGGTGCGCAGGATGGGCCGCACCGTGACCACCACGTTGATCAGCCCGTCCAGGGCCAGGAGGCCGGCCGCGACGCGGCGGATCGTGCGTTCGCGCCGCTGGGCCGCCAGGGCGTCACGGTCCATCGGAAAGGGATCGCCGGTCGGCCAGGAGCCCACCGTGGCGGTCTGCTCGCCCAGCGGCGAGCGCCAG
>JAJZYE010000255.1 GCA_021806055.1 Actinomycetes bacterium
GGCCCACGTCCCGTCGGCGCGCCTGCGCATTCCCTACCGCAAGCTCGCGCACCTGCACCCCGCCCAGATCGCGGACCTGGTCGAGCAGGCGAGTCACGCCGAGGGCGAGGAGATCATCGAGGCCGTTGGCCTCGATCGCGAGCTCGAAGCGGATGTCTTCGAGGAGCTCGACACCGCCCACCAGCTCGAGTTCCTGGAGGAGCGAAGCGACACCGAGGCGGCCCGTCTCCTCGGGCGCATGGAGCCGGACAACGCGGCCGACCTCATCACCGAGATCGACCAGGATCGTCGCGAGTCGATCCTCGACCAGTTGCCCACGACCCAGCGCGCCAAGGTGCGCAACCTGCTGACCTACAACGCGGAGACCGCGGGCGGACTCATGAATCCGGACTTCGTGTCAGTGACGGCGACCGCCACCGTCGAGGACGCGCTGCAGGCCATTCGCACCTCGACGGTGTCGGCACAGTCCCTGTACGCGGTCTTCGTCTTGGACGGGGACGCGCGGCCCGTCGCTACGGCGACCATCGCTCAGCTGGTCCGGGCGCGCGGCACTGATCACGTGCTCGATGTCGCGCGTACCGAGCTGACCCACGTGGACCCCTACTCCGACGTGCACCAGGTGGCGCGCACGATGTGTGACTTCAACCTCACGGTGCTGCCCGTGGTCGAGGCGGAGCACGGCCGGATGATCGGTGTGGTGACGGTGGACGACCTGCTCGAGGAGTTGCTGCCCCAGGGCTGGCGCCGCGAGTTCGGCATGTCGGCGGCGCAGGAGTGAGTGCCGTGGCGCCTCGTCTCGTTCTAAGGAGGTTCCTCTGAAACCTCCCAGTACCGCCCCGGCGGTCCCTCGTACCGTCACCGCGCCCCGCCCCGCCCCCTAGTTCTCCCGCAGGGTAGTGGGGTGTGGCGAGCGGCGACACCCCCACTACCCCTGGAGATGAACTGTGCAGCAACGAGTGTCGACGAGTTCAGCGAGAGCGCGCCGCCGTGTTGGCGCACGCCTCGTGGCGCGCGAAGGATAGGGGGCACCGTGTCGCGTGACCCGTCGAAGTCGGCCGCGGCGACGGCCGGTGACGCCTCGTCGGCGGTGCTCGACGAGGCGCACGTCGGCGATATCCGCGGGGCCTTCGGCAGCATCGGTCAGCACGACGTGGGCGCGCGGCACTCGTGGCGGGCGCGCCTGCTGACCCTGCTCGCGATCATGGGGCCGGGTCTGATCGTGATGGTCGGCGACAACGACGCGGGCGGCGTCTCGACCTACGCCCAGGCTGGTCAGAACTTCGGTCTCACGCTCTTGTGGACCCTGCCGCTGCTCATCCCGGTGCTCGTGGTGAACCAGGAGATGGTGGTGCGCCTCGGCGCGGTCACCGGCGTGGGTCACGCCCGGCTGATCAACGAGCGCTTCGGGCGATTCTGGGGCGCGTTCTCGGTTGGCGACCTGTTCATCCTCAACTTCCTCACCATCGCGACCGAGTTCATCGGCGTGAGCCTGTCGCTCGGCTACTTCGGCGTCAGCCAGTACATCTCGGTGCCGCTGGCGGCGGTCGGGCTGATCCTGATCACCGCGAGCGGGAGCTTTCGGCGCTGGGAACGCTTCATGTTCGTCTTCATCGTCGCCAACTTCCTCGTGATACCACTGGCGATACTGCGCCACCCTCGAGTGGGGCCCGTGATCCACGGCTTCCTCGTGCCGGGCGTGCGCGGGGGCTTCAACTCCACGTCGGTGCTGCTGATCATGGCGATCGTGGGCACGACCGTGGCGCCGTGGCAACTCTTCTTCCAGCAGTCCAACATCGTCGACAAGCGCATCACGCCGCGCTGGATCAACTACGAGCGCACCGATACGGTGCTGGGGTCGATCGTGACCGTCTTCGCGGCGTCGATCATGGTGATCGTGGTCGCCACGGCCTTCGCGCACACCCCGCTGGCCGGGCACTTCGCCAATGGCGAGACGGTAGCGCGCGGCCTGCGCCGCTACGTGGGGTCGGCGGCGGGCGCGCTGTTCGCGATCATCTTGTTGAACGCGTCGATCATTGGCGCGGCGTCGGTGACCCTGGCCACCTCCTACGCCTTCGGCGACATGTTCGGCATGAAGCACTCGCTGCACCGCAGCTGGCGCGACGCCAAGTTCTTCTACGGCACCTTCGCGGCGATGGTGGTGCTGGCGGCCGTGATCGTCATCATTCCCGGCGCGCCGCTCGGCCTGATCACCACGAGCGTCCAGGCGCTCGCGGGGGTGCTGCTACCCAGCGCCACGGTCTTCCTGCTGTTGCTGTGCAACGACCGCGAGGTGCTCGGTCCCTGGGTGAACCGCCTGTGGCTCAACGTGCTGGCCAGCGTGATCGTGGGGGTCCTGCTGATGATGTCGCTGATCCTCATGGTGACCACACTGTTCCCGACCATCGACGTGCGCATGCTGGTCGCCGTCCTGGGCGCGTTCTTCGTGCTGGTCTTCGCCGTCGCGGGCGCGGTGATGTTCCTGCGTCGCGGGCAGCGTGAGCCGATCCCGGCCGAGTTGCTGGCGGTGCGCGCGACGTGGCGCATGCCCCCGATCAACCTGTTGCACCGCCCGACGTGGCGCCGCGGAACCCTGGCGGGCATGTATCTCCTGCGGGCCTACCTGGTGATCGCCGTGGCCATGCTCCTCGTCAAGGCCGTCCAGTTGGGGCTCCACCACCCGTAGAGCGGCGCGGATCCGCCCGGGGAGAGGGATCCCGCGGGCGGGGCACGCCGGC
>JAJZYE010000256.1 GCA_021806055.1 Actinomycetes bacterium
CGTCGAGAGGTACCCGGCCAGATGGTCACGCGCCGCGCGCAATTGCTCGATCTGCAGGTGCAGGGCCTTGCGTTTGACCGCCAGGTCGTTCAACACCGTCTTGCGCGCCTCGTTGGCCTGCTCGACCAGGGCGCGGCCCTGCTCGCGCGCGCGCTGCACGAGTGCCTCGCCGTTGATCTTTCCCGAGTCGATCAGCCGTTCGGCCGCCAGGCGAGCGTCGTGGTCGATCTGAGCCGCCGTGTTCTCGGCTTCGCTCACCAGTGCGGCGGCTCGCTCCTGGGCCTCGATCAAGTGCGCCGCGCTGCGCGACTGGCTCTCGGCAAAGAGCTGCGCGCTGCGCGACTGGGCGTCGGCGGTGACCCGACCCGCCTCCTCGTGGGCGGAGCGAAGAATCGCGGCACTCTGTGTGCCCAGCGCAGTGGTGAGGGTGGCCTCGTCCAGGACCGGGTGCGCCGCACGGCGCTGGGCGTCGGCGAGTTGCTCCTGGAGCTCGCGCACGCGGTGCTCGAGGTGACCCATCTCACGGGCGACCGCCTCGAGGTGCAGGCGCACCTCCTGGGGGTCCAGGCCCCCCTTGCGGATGGTGGTGAAGTTGGTGCGAACGACGTCGCTCGACGATTGGCGCGTCGTGGAGAGGATGCGGCGTTCGTCCATTCCCACCAGACTACGGCGTACGTCGACACAAAACGGGCTTCACCGCTCCAGCGATCACCGGGGAGGAGTGAGGCTCACCGGACGCTGTCCACCCACGTGGCGCAGCGCCGCGAGGGCCTGGGCGAGCGTCGTCACCCCGACCACGCGTAGTCCGGGAGTGGCGGCGGCCCGCGCGGTGGCCACCTCCACGCTCGGCACGATAAACAGGGTGGCGCCAGCGCGCTGGACCGCCACGGTCTTCTCCGCGACGCCCCCGACGTCGCCCACCTGCCCCTGGGGGTCGATCGTGCCGGTCGCGGCCACCACCTGATGGCCGGTCAGGGAGCCCGCGCTCAGCTCGTTGATCAGGGTCAGGGTCATCGCGAGCCCCGCCGATGGTCCGCCGATGTTGGCGGTGTTGATCGTGATCGATGCCGGAAGGCGATAGTGCAGCGCATCCTCCAACGAAATCCCGAGCCACGAGTGATCGCGACCCCGCACGCCCGGGCAGCCCGACGGCGTGATCGCGCCCGGCGTTGACGCCGTGCGCACTGATAGCACCCGGGCCGGCGCGTAGGTGATGACCCCGCTGGCACTCACCCGGGCGCGGCGCACGTCGAGGCGCACGCGGGTTCCCGGGGCGAGGAGGTGCACGGCGCTGATGAGCCCGCACGCGCTGCGTACGGGCGTCCCCCCTACTGCGACCACGCGGTCGGCCACGGCGAGGCCAGCCCGGTAGGCCGGTGAGGGGTCCACCACCCCCGTCACGGTCGCGCCGACGGGCACCGACGGGACCGCCCAGCCGAGAGCGTGCAGCGCCGCCACCTCCGCCGCAGTCTTGGAGTCCGACATCTCGAGGTAGCCCTGGTTGATCAGCTCACTGGGGGGTACCCCCGGCTGCACCAGCTCACTGGCGCTGACGAACTGCACGTGGGACTCGAAGTGCATGATCAGCCACTGCCAGGCGCTCAGCGACTGCAGGTAGACGTCGGTGAGCAGGATCGGGTCGTGGTGCGGGTTGGTGCGCAACCCGCGGATCGTGACCAACGAGGACACGCGCGTCGCCTGGCCCGGGGTCAGCGCGTAGTAGGGAACGGTCCACGCACGCAGTCCCACCACCACGACCAGCAGGATCGCCATCGTCGCCAGCGCCCCGATCGAGCGGCGACGCCGACGTGGTGGAATGGAGTCGTGCACAGTGAGTCCACGCTACCGGAGCCTCTCGGCGCGGCGTTGGTCGCCGCTGGATCGCGCGCCGACCCGGCGCTCGACGAGCTGGTCCGCGCCGCCCTCGCCTCACCGGACCCGCGCACCCGCGTGCTGGCCCTGCGCGTGCGGGCGCGGCGCGGGCGCGTCGGAATTGCGCAGTGGCGCGCGGCGCTGGGCGACCCCGAGGCCGACGTACGTCGCGAGGCTCTCACCCTGCTCGCGCACGACCCCCGCCCTCTGCCCTCGCTGGA
Organism: Actinomycetes bacterium; assembly: GCA_021806055.1. Taxonomy (GTDB): domain Bacteria; phylum Actinomycetota; class Acidimicrobiia; order Acidimicrobiales; family RAAP-2; genus RAAP-2. The sequence continues at coordinate 2,094 of JAJZYE010000256.1, forward strand.
GCGCACGATCACGGCCGCCCTCGGTGACCCCGATCCCCTCGTGGTCGACGCCGCGGCGTTCGCGGCGGGCGAGCGTGGCTGTCACTCGGCGATCGACTCCCTGATCGACGTCGCCCGCACGCACGACGACGCGCGCTGTCGCGAGGCGGCCGTCGCCGCCCTGGGCGCCCTCGGCGACCAACGCGGTGTCGCGACGATCATCGCAGCCCTGGACGACAAGGCACCCGTGCGTCGACGCGCCATCGTGGCCCTGGCCAACGTCGAGGGTCCCGACGTCGACGCCGCGCTCGCGCGCGCCAGCACCGATCGCGACTGGCAGGTGCGCGCCGCGGTCGAACAGCTCACGCGCGAGGATCGCTCGCTCTAGCGATCCGTGTCGCGCAGCAGTCCGTGCAGCGAGGACATCTCCTCGAGGCACAGGGCCAGGCCCGTCACCACGACCAATTCGGGCTGATCCGCGACGCGGACCTCCACCCCGGTGCTCGTGGCGATCAGCTCGCCGAGATCCGCCAAGCGCGCGTGACCACCCACCAGGACCAGACCTCGCGAACTGACGTCCTGGGACAGGTCGGGTGGCGCACCCGCCAGCGCGTCCTGGACCATGGAGACGGTGGAGTGGACATTGTCACGCA
>JAJZYE010000257.1 GCA_021806055.1 Actinomycetes bacterium
CGCCGCTACGCTGCTGCGCCTTCAGCTCGAGACCGGCCGCACGCACCAGATTCGCGTCCACCTGGCCGCGATCGGGCACCCCGTGGTCAACGACACGCGCTACGGGCATCGCCGCGACCAGCGTCTCGCGCCGGACCGGCTCTTCCTGCACGCGGCACAACTCGTCTTCGCCCACCCGCGCACGGGCGACACGGTCACGGTGCGCGCTGCGCTACCCGACGACCTGCGCGCGGTGCACGACCCGGAGTCGACCTAGAGGGTCTCGTGGGCCGCGACCACGCTGCGGTCGTGGCGCAGGGCGGCCAGCGCCTCCTCTTCGGCGCGTCGCACGCGTCGCACGCCGATGTCCATCTTCGTCGCGGTCGCCTGCAGCGAGAGGGGGGCGGCTCCGTTGAGGCCGAAGCGCAGGGTGAGAACCTCGCGCTGCACGTCGCTCAACTGATCGAGGGCACCGTGCAGCTGCTCGTCGATCATCGACTGCTCGATGTCGCCCACCCAATCGTGCTGGCTGGGGGCGACCAGGTCGCCCAGCGTGGTCGCCGAGTCCGACGACGCGGGCTGGTCGAGGCTCGCCGTCACGCCGGCCAGGCCCCGCAGGCCCTCGCGCTCGCTCTTGGACATCCCCGTCGCCTCGGTCAGCTCCTCGTCGGTGGGCGTGCGGGCCAAAATGGCGTTCAACTCGGCCGTGGTGGCTTCGAGGCGCTGCAATTGCTCGCCGACCTCGAGGGGGATGCGGATCGTGCGCCCGTGCTGCTGCACGGCGCGCTGGAGTGCCTGGCGGATCCACCAGGTGGCGTAGGTCGAGAACTTGAACCCTCGCTCCCAGTCGAACTTCTCCACCGCGCGCAGCAGGCCGAAGGTCCCCTCCTGGACGAGGTCCACCATCTCGACGCCGCGGTCCTGGTAGCGACGGGCCCAGTGCAGCACCAGACGCAGGTTGGCCGCCACCATCTGCTTCTTGGCCTCGTCGTCGCCCGCCGTCACCCGCTTGGCCAGTTCGACCTGCTCGTCGTAGTTGGGCATCGGGTAGCGGTCGAGGTCGCGCATCAAGAGCCCCAACATGTCGTTGGTGTTGACTGCGCTGCGGCGAATTTCAGGGGTCGTCATGGCTCTCCTCGTCACGATCGAAGTGTCACGCCCGCTGGTCCGGTATTTCTCCTATGGACGCATGACTAATTTACCACGCCCGAGGTATGTTTTCAAGAACGTAACGTCAAGGAATCGCTAAGAATTCCTAGGAATTGGCCAGCGGCTCGTGCGTGCGGGCGACCGTACGCCCGCCGCGCGCCTGTTCGACCATGTCGGCCAGGGTGTACGTGGCGAGGTGCTCGCGCATGTGGTTGCCCACGTCGGCCCACACCGCCAGGAGGACGCACTGCCCCTCGTGGTCGCAGGCGCCACCCTGGTGGGGCGGCCCGAAGTCCCCGGCGACGATCGGCCCGTCCATCGCGGCGACCACCTCGGCCAGCGTGATCGAGGTCGCGGGGCGCGCGAGGACGTACCCGCCACCGACGCCGCGCTTGGAGCGAACCAGTCCCACGCCCTTCAGTGCCAGGAGGATCTGCTCGAGGTAGGGCTGGGGCAGGCCGGTGCGCTGGGCCAGGTCCCGTACCGAGGTGGGAGCGGCGTCCTCGCCACGCAGTGCGAGGCTCAGCAGCGCGCGGCTGGCGTAGTCACCCCTCGTTGAGACCCTCACCAGCGCGAGTCTAGTGAGGGTCTCACCTCGTTGAGGGAAGTGGGTGGGTGCGGCGCAATCCCGGGGAGGTGGGCGCCGGCCCTGGGAGGGAGGGCCGGCGCCCGCGAGCGTCGACGAGTGTCGGCCTCGACACGCCGACGACGAGGTCCGCGAGCGTGAACGAGGTTCGAGGGGCGCGAACCGGCGGGGTGGAGGAGTGGGGGCCGTGCATCTGGCACACTGCGTAGGTGGAAGAAAACGCGAACGACACGAGGCCGGACGTCGCCGTTGGACCCGACGAGGTGCTCGCCCCGGGCGAGACCGACCAGAGCAACGACGACGACTCCGGCGGGGAGGCGACGGACTTCATCTCCCAGCCGGCCAAGGTCATGCGCATTGGCGCGATGGTCAAGACGCTGCTGGACGAAGCGCGCAGTGCCCCCATGGACGAGGCCGGACGGGGTCGGCTCCGCGAGATCTACGAGACGTCGATCCAGGAGCTGTCGGGGGCTCTGTCGCCGGACCTCGGGGCCGAGCTGGCGCGCATGGCGCCGCCCTTTGTCGAGGGGGTGCCCTCGGAGTCGGAGTTGCGCATCGCCCAGGCGCAGCTCGTGGGATGGCTGGAGGGGCTCTTTCACGGGATCCAGGCGTCACTGTTCGCCCAGCAGGCCGCCGCGGCCGCCCAGCTCGAGAAGATGCGCGACCGCTCGCTGAACCCGGGTGCGGCCGCACCGCGCAGCGGAACGTACCTTTGAGACGACCGGACGTCGTGGACGACGTGGTCGATCGACGGGGAGGTCGGAGGTGAGCGAGGAGTTCGTCCACCTTCACAACCACACGGAGTTCTCGATGCTCGACGGCGCGGCGCGCGTCGACGAGCTCGTGAGCGCCGCCGCGGCGGACGGCCAGCGCGCCCTGGCGATCACGGATCACGGCAATCTCTACGGGGTCATCGACTTCTACGAGTCGTGTCGGCGACACGGCGTGACGCCGGTGATCGGACTCGAGGCCTACATGGCCGCCGAGTCGCGCTTCGACCGTCCCCCGC
>JAJZYE010000258.1 GCA_021806055.1 Actinomycetes bacterium
GCGGGCTTCGTCGCCGGGCTCGACGAGAGTCCCGACAGCGCGGCGCGGCTGCGGACCTTTCGCGACGCGAGTGACGCGCGGGGCGTCGCGGTGCGTGAGCGCAATGTGCTGCGCGGCGACTGGACGTCGGCCGGCGGGGAGCGGGCGATGCGTTCTCGCCTCGCGCGCGCGGGATCCCTGCCCGAGGTGTTCGTGTGCGCGAACGACCAGATGGCCGTTGGGGTGATCCACGCCCTACGCGCCACCGGCCACGAGGTGCCGCGTGACGTGGCGGTCACTGGATTCGACGACATCTCGCTGACGCGCTACTTCCGTCCGTCGTTGACCACGATTCGCCAGTCGGGCGCTCGGCTCGGAGAGGCCGCGGTGGACGCGCTGGTCGCGGCCTTGGACGGCGTTCCTCCGAGCACCACCACGGTGGTGCTGGCGACCGAGCTCGTCGTGCGAGAGAGCTGCGGCTGCGCCAACCGCGACCTCGTCGATCCCTCCGGAGCTGTGATGAGCGAGGGCGCCTAGATGCGACTCGTGGCACACCGCCTGGGCCTGTACGCGCTGACCGCGTGGGTGGCGATCACCGTGAACTTCCTGCTGCCGCGCCTGATGCCGGGCAACCCGATACAGACCCTGATCGGCAAGTTGACCGGTCAGGTCACGGCTCAGCAGATACGGGCGATCCGCCTCTCCTTCGGCATGGGATTGCACCAGAATCTCGCCGCGCAGTACATCACGTACCTCGACCAGCTGGCGCACGGCAACCTCGGCGTGTCGATCACGCTGTCGGCTCCGGTGTCGTCAATCTTGCGCCAGTCCGTCCCCTGGACGGTCGGTCTGATTGGCGTCTCCACCATCTTGAGCTTCGTGCTGGGAACGGTGAGTGGCGCGCTCTTGGGATGGTGGCGCGGATCGCGTCTCGACTCGCTGATCCCGCTGGCCACGTTCTTCCAAGCGGTTCCCTACTTCTTCCTCGGTACGGTCCTGCTCCTCGCTTTCGGCAGCGACCTGCACTGGTTCCCGGTCCTGGGGGCCTACGGCACCAACGTGACCCCGAGCTGGAGCTGGGCGTTCGTGGGCAGCCTCCTGCGCTACGGGGAGCTGCCGGTGATCTCCATCGTCCTCAGTTCCGTGGCGGGCTGGATGCTCGGCATGCGCAACATGATGATCACGATGATCGGGGAGGACTTCGTCCTGATGGCGGTCGCCAAGGGCCTGCCGCGTCACCGGGTGATCATGGCCGCGGCGCGCAACGCCGTGCTGCCCAGTATCGCCAACCTGTCGCTGGCCATCGGCCTGGTGGTCTCGGGCGCCCTGCTCGTGGAGCTGGTCTTCAACTATCCCGGCGTGGGCGACCTCCTGTTGCAGGCCGTGCTGAACGAGGACTACCCGCTCATCCAGGGGATCTTCCTCATCATCACCCTCGCGGTTCTCGCGGCGAACCTGGTCGCCGACCTGGTCTACTTCGCGCTCGATCCGCGCACGCGCTCCGAGGCCGTGCTGTGAAGGCGGTGCGCTGGCCGCGCTCACCCAAGGTCCTCCTCGGCCTCGGCATCCTGGGGTTCTTCATCGTCCTGACGGTGGTGGGACCCTACCTCGCCCCCTACAACCCGAACTCCACGGTCTTCGCGGCGAACCTGACGCCGTCGGCCCACCACTGGCTGGGTACCACCAGCCTCGGTCAGGACATCTTCTCCCAGCTGCTGGTGGGTGCGCGCGCCACGATGGTCGTCGCCCTCGTCGCCGGCGTGGTGGCCACGGCGCTGTCGGTGATCGTGGGGATCGCGGCCGGCTACCTCGGCGGACGCGCCGACGATGGCCTGTCACTGCTCTCGAACGTCTTCCTGGCGATTCCCGGGCTGCCGCTGCTGATCGTGATCGACAGTTACCTACCGGTGTCCAGCCGCTCCAACTCCTTCGTGATCGGACTCATCATCGCCCTGACGGGCTGGGCGTGGGGGGCGCGGGTGCTGCGCGCCCAGACGATGTCGCTGCGAAATCGCGACTTCGTCGAGGCGGCGAGGATCATCGGTGAGCGGCGCTGGCGGATCATGCTCTCCGAGATCGCCCCCAACCTTCTGCCCATCCTGGCGTCGTCGCTGCTCTTCACCGTTCTGTACTCCATCGGGGCCTACGTGACCCTCGCCTACATCGGGCTCACGAGCACGTCGGTGTGGAACTGGGGCACCATGATGTACTGGGCGCAGTCCAACAACGCACCCCTGTCGGGGGAGTGGTACTGGTTCGTGCCGCCGGGGGTCGCGGTCGCCCTCGTGGGGACGGGTCTGGCGCTCGTGAACTTCGGGATCGACGAGTTCATCAATCCTCGCCTGCGCGCGGCCGGGCTGAGCGCGCGCCAGCGTCGTCGCAGCGGTCTGCCGCGCCGACCGCGGCTGGGATTGACCCCGGTCCTCTCCCCGCGTCCGTCGCGCGCGACCCGCCTGGCTCGTCGAGCCTCGACGTCGAGCGAGCTCTCGTGAGCGTGCGGGTGGCCGCGCGCGACGCCGAGGATCGCGGCGAGTCGGCGGACCAGCGCGTGGACAGCTCGCCGTCGAGCGCCGGACGAATCCTCGACGTGCGCGACTTCAGCGTCTCCTACGGGAGCGGTGGCGAGGCAGTGCCCGCGATCGACCGCGTCTCGTTCGACCTGGCGCGCGGCCGGGTTCTGGGCATCGCGGGCGAGAGCGGTAGTGGAAAGTCGACGCTGGTGTACGCGATTACCCGACTGTT
>JAJZYE010000259.1 GCA_021806055.1 Actinomycetes bacterium
CGCGGGCGACCACGTCGTCGCCGCCCACGACGAGAAGTCCGCCGAGCTCGCCCGCTACAAGCTTGGCCCGATCACCGCCGACGACCAAGACGGCCACCACCGTGTTTCGTGCCCCGCGGTCGCCGGCAAGATCCGTTGCCCGCTCCGGCCGTCCTCGATGGCACTCTCCTACTCGCACCCGAGCGTCCTCGAGCCGCCCGAGCACCCTCCGGTGTGCTGTTGCCAACAGAGCCTCACCGTGGCGCCCAGCGTCAACGCGAAGACGAGACAGAAGCACGACTACCCCGCGAAGACCTGGCGACGTTCCTACGCTCGACGAAGCGCCGTCGAGCGCTCGAACAGCCGGATCAAAGATCCCGCCACGATCAACGTCGACAAGGGCTGGTGCCGCTTGATGGGCCTCGTCGGGCCGAGCCTGTTCCTCGCCGTCGCGCTCTGCTGCCGCAATCTCGCCCTCGTCGACGCCTTCGAGTCACGACAGGTCGAGAACGCGCGCCGTCGGGCAGTCGGTCTCGAGCCGAAGACCCGCCGCCGACGGCGAAAGAGCCTCGCCGAACTCGCCGGTCTTGGCGCCTCGCCATAGACCGCGCGCGAACCACCGAACAATGGAGAGCCGATGAGCGGCGCACGGCCTGGCATCAGGCGATCGGGTCCGACATCCATGACCGTTTGCACGGTGGTGTGTCACACCCAAATGTGAAGATGGAGACGCTTCAATCGTGAAGACCTCGTGGTGGGGCTAGTAAGAATCGAACTTACGACCTCGTCATTATCAGTGACGCGCTCTAACCGACTGAGCTATAGCCCCAAGAGGTACTAATCTACACCAGCCGTCACACCCGTCGACGAGTCGGGAGGCTCCCAGATGCGAGCGGCGATCGACTGGCTGGCGGTAGCCAGAAGTGTGCCACCGCGGCTCCACAGGAACGCCGTGCCCTGCGCGAAGCCGCCGGCCAGGGCGTACATATGGATGTCACACAGGACCCATTCAGTCGGCTCCAGGGTGACGATGCGGATCGTGTTGTCGAGACTTCGGCCCATCGTGCGTCGCCCGAGTGGCTGGCTCACACCACCTGAGACATAGTCGCCGAAGATGGCGAGAGTGGCCGCCGACGGGTCGAAGTGGCCCGGTACGCGCGCCCAGATGGCCGAGTGGGGATCGCCGGGCGTTCCGTCGAGATCCGTGAAGGCTCGTCCAAGGGCGACACGACTCTCCACGTGCTCGAAGATGGAGGTGCCGAGTCCCTGTGGCATGAGGCGCGGTCGGCACTGCTCCGGCCCGGGCACGTCCGGCATTGTCGCCCACGGACCTGGCGCGCTCAGCGTTCCGGTTCCCAGTGCCGCGTTGACGGTGAGGATCTCGCGCGAGTCGACGGTGGCGAGGGCGCGCGCTTGCGTGACGTGGCCGCCAGTAACCGCGAGGTCGGTGGTGACCACGACGTCGGCGCCCCGCGGCGCGTAGGACAGATACTGGGCAGTGGCCCACACGGTCGGTCGACCACTCGCTTCCTCGAGGGCGACGAGACCCGCAGCCAGGCCGCAGCCGCCGAAGAGAAACTGGCCTGGTGTGACGAGACGATCAGCCACCGTGAGGTGCCACGTACTCTCGCCGCTGCGTTCGAGGCCCAGGAAATGCCGTGCATCCACGACTTCGGAGGATAACGCCAACGCGGGGATCGTGAGCGTGACGGCGTCGCGAGGGGCAGACTGGGGGGGTGATCAACTCGCACTTCGTCATCCTGGCGGCGGTTCTGTCGTTGCTCGGCGTCGCGGGGTACATTCGAGACACTCTGCGTGGCGTCACGGCCCCGCATCGGGTGACGTGGGGCCTCTGGGGTGTAGAAGGCGTACTGGCCTTTGTTGTCGAGGTGCAGCAGCACGTGGGGCTGGTGTCGCTGATGACGCTGATGTTCGGCGTGGTGCCGCTACTCGTGTTCGCGGCCAGTTTCGTGAGCGGGGCGTCGGCCTGGGCGATCACGCCGTTCGATCTGGTGTGCGGCGCGCTGTCGTTGCTTGGTATTGCTTTCTGGCTGCTGGTTCACGAGCCCACTGTCGCGCTGGTCGCGTTCGTCGTCGCCGATCAGGTGGCGGGACTACCGACCTTGCGCAAATCCTGGAGGGACCCGTCGAGTGAGTCTTGGCTGGTCTTCCTCTCGGGGGTGGCCAACACCGCACTGACCCTTCTCACAGTTCGTCACGTGACGACCGCCGCCGCCCTCTTCCCGGCCGTGATCTTCGTGAATGACTTCGTCCTCGTCCTGGTGCTCGTGCTACGGGTCGGACCGCGCTGGCGCACCGTGCGATCGCTTCGGGGGGCGGTCGTCGCGTGAGGTGGTCGAGCGGCTCGACGCCGGCGCAGCGACGTCGTGAGGGGCGTGCCCAACGCGCTCGCGTGCCACGTCGGGCACTGGCTCAACTGGCCCCGCGACGCGATGACGAGGGGCTGCTGGTCGGCCCCGGAGGTGACGAGGGACGGCTCGAGGATCTCATCTCGCTGCGCTATCAGCGACTCGTGGCCAATCCGATCACCTTCCTACGCGGCAGTGGTGCGTGGATGGGCGACGACTTGGCCCATGGTGCGAGCACCGGGATTGACGTGCAACTGTGCGGTGACGCGAACGTTCAGAATTTCAGTCTGATTACGACACCGTTGGGACAGCGGGTGCTCGACGTCGCGGACTTCGACGAGACGGCGCGTGGGCCCTTCGAGTGGGACGTC
>JAJZYE010000260.1 GCA_021806055.1 Actinomycetes bacterium
TGATCAGCCGGTGGAGCAGGCGCAGGATCACGCCGTACTCCTCGTTGGTCGCGGTGTCGGGGCTCGGCACGAAGCCCGCGCGCTCGAACTCGAGACCCTTGTGCACCAGCAGGGTGGCGTCACCCCCGTCGTCGAGGATCATCGTCGGTCCGGCGTGCCCCGGCCAGCGCAGGGCCTGCTCGGTGCACCACCAGTACTCCTCGAGTGACTCGCCCTTCCACGCGAAGACCGCGACGCCACGTGGCGCCTCGACCGTGCCCTCCGGCCCGACGACGACGGCCGCGGCGGCGTGGTCCTGGGTGGAGAAGATGTTGCAGCTCGCCCAGCGCACCTCCGCACCCAGGGCGACCAGTGTCTCGATCAAGACGGCGGTCTGGATCGTCATGTGCAGGGATCCGGTGATACGCGCGCCGCGCAGCGGCTGAGCGTCGCCGAACTCCGCACGCATGGCCATCAAGCCGGGCATCTCGTGCTCCGCGAGCGTGATCTCGGCGCGCCCGAAGGCGGCCAGAGTTAGGTCGGCGACTTTGTAGTCAGGGGCGTCAGAGGTCATGGTTCTCCTAAGTTTCGGTTCATGTCCGGCGCCGGCCTCTGTCGTGCACGCCTGCTCCTACTGTAGCGTTGGGCGTTCGTCGGGTCAGGCGTTGACGCGGAACTCGACGACGTCGCCGTCGCGCATCACGTACTCCTTGCCCTCGATACGCGCGCGACCGCTCGCGCGTAGCGCGGCCAGGGAGCCCGCGCTCACGAGGTCGTCGTACGCGACGACCTCGGCCTTGATGAAGTGGCGCTCGAAGTCGCTGTGGATCACGCCCGCCGCTTCGGGCGCGGTGGTGCCACGGCGGATGGTCCAGGCTCGCGTCTCCTTGGGCCCGGACGTGAGAAAAGTCTGTAGCCCGAGAGTGGCGAAGCCAACGCGCGATAACTGGGCGAGGCCCGACTCCTCTTGGCCGAAGGACTGCAGGAGTTCCAGGGACTCGGCCTCGTCGAGGTCCTCCAGTTCAGCCTCGATCTTGGCGCACAGCACGACGCTCGGCGCGGGCGCCACCGAGGCCACGAGTTCGCGGCGTCGGTCGAGATCGGCGAGCGTGGTCTCGTCGACGTTGAAGACGTAGATGAAGGGCTTGTCGGTGAGCAGGTGGAGATCGGCGAGTGCGTCGGGGTCGATCCCGTCGTGGGCGGACGAGATCATGCGGCCGTCATTCAGGACGTCGCGGACGCGTTGCACCTCGACCAGCCGCCGGGCCGCGTCGCCGCCGCGCTTGGCGTCACGCTCCAGTCGGGCGATCGCCTTGTCCACCGTCTGCAGGTCGGCGAGTATGAGCTCGGTCTCGATGGTCGCCACGTCGCCCGCCGGGTCGACGCGGCCGTCGACGTGGATGACGTCGTCGTCCTCGAAGACGCGCACCACCTCGCAGATGGCGTCGACCTCGCGGATGGCGGCCAGGAACTGGTTGCCGAGTCCTTCACCTTGTGAGGCGCCGCGCACGATGCCGGCGATGTCGACGAAGGTGACGGTGGCGGGCACCACACGCTGCGAACTCGCGAGCGCCGCCAGCGTCGCGAGGCGGGCGTCGGGCACGGCGACCACACCTACGTTGGGGTCGATCGTGGCGAACGGGTAGTTGGCCGCGACGACGTGGTTCCTCGTCAACGCGTTGAACAGTGTGGACTTGCCCACGTTAGGGAGTCCGACAATGCCGATCGACAGGGCCATAAGGAGATCTCACCCTAGCCCACATTCACAGGAAACTCTGCGCCACGGCTCACGTCCCCTTCACCTCGGGGCGTCACACTGGCTCCGTTCGTCGTACACGGGGGAGCGGAGGTGGGATCAGTGAAGGGGGCGAGGACCTTTCTCTCGTGGATCGTGACCAGCGTGCTCACCATCGGGCTCGGGTTCGCGGCCGCTGGCCTCGTGCACGCCAGCGCGCCAGCGCCATCGACGTCGACCACGAGCGTCCCGCGCACGGCGCGAGCCCCCTCGGGGTCGAGCGTGACGCCGGCGACGAGTCCGGTTCCGTACGTCGCGGGTCACGACGACGGGTTCGGGTGGTCGGGTTCCGCGTCGCGGACGTCGGGGGTGAGTTCGCTCGGCTCCGGCGACGGCGCCGGCGACCACTAGGTCCGGTCAGAGCGACACCGATCGGTCCGGCGTGGTGACAGGTCCATACTTGGATCGTGGACATCGTGACGATCTTTCGCAGTCGACTGCGTCCCGGCGTCGAGGATGACTACCAACACCTCGCCGCGGCGATGAGCCAGCGCGCGCGCCGCGCGCCGGGCTTCATCGATGAGAGGTTCTACCTCGGCGCCGATGGCGAGAGAGTGACGATCGTGCGCTTCGCGGATCACGACTCGCACCGGGCGTGGGCCGAGGACCCGGTGCATCGGGCGGCCCAGCGTCGGGGCCGTGACGATTTCTACGAGTGGTACGAGGTGAGCGTCTGTGAGGAGGTGTCCACTCGCCGCGTCGAGCGCGGGGAGGACGCGGCGCCGACGTGCGCGTCGAGGGACGTCGCCAACCCGCAGTAGCGTGCGCGGTGGTGGCCACGACGCGGTGCTTCTGGGGATGGGGGTACGAGGGCGCGGGGCTGTCCACCGACGAGGAACGCACGCTCATCGAGCGAGTGCGCCCGTTCGTCCGGGTCGCGCCGGAACCGATCGCCGCCCCGACGCCCGAGGAGATCCAACTGGTGGCCTCACGACTGCGCC
>JAJZYE010000261.1 GCA_021806055.1 Actinomycetes bacterium
ACCGCGACCTCATGGAGAGGCTCAATCACGGACGGCGGTGATCGCCGGTCGCGCTCACCTGTGTGCCACAGGAAGTCCCTAGTCAAAGGCCATAAATCACACTCTCGACCCCAGAAAAGGCCAGAACGACGTCACCATCGTGAGTGACCTCGAGCGCGGCTGCGTCGAGTACATCGCCGACGAGCGCCGCCAAGCCAGTCTGCCCGGCTATGTCGAGCGCTTTTGCGCCGAGCAGTTAGGTCGCATCGAGGCGGTCACGATGGACGGGCGAACCCTTCGCCAACTCGGTGAGCCCATCTGGACAACGCCGACGGCAAGATCGTCTTTGACCGTTTCCACGTCATGGGGTACCTGAACAAGGCCGTGGACAGCGTGCGCAAGCAGGAGAACCGGGCCCTCGTCGCTCAGGGTGACACGACTCTGTCGGGATCGAAGTATCTCTGGCGCTACGCCGCCGAGAACCTGCCGTCCAAACACGAGGGTCGCTTCGCCGCGTTGCGCGATAGTGACCTGGCGACGGGCCGAGCCTGGGCGATCACCGAGAGGCTGCGTCACTTCTGGGAGTACGTGCAGCGCGGATGGGCACTGCGGCACTGGAACACGTGGTACTTCTGGGCCACGCACTCACGGCTTGCTCCGATCATCGAGGCGGCACGAACACTCACGCGCCACGAGTCCGGCCTCTCGTTACTTCGCCCACCCGATCACCAACGCCGGAGCGGAGGGCCTCAATTCACGGGTGCAAGCGATCCGAGTCTTCTCTCGCGGATATCGCGGCCGCGAGCACTTCACGACCGCCATCTCCTTCCATCTTGGCGGATTGGCCCTCTACCCCCAAACCCACTGAGTACCCGCCAGCGCCGAAAAGACTTACGATCCCAGTACCTCCGGGCCGAAACTCGCGAACGGGATCGTCCACTCCTGGATCCACGCCACATCCGCACAACTCGCGGCGAGGCAGTCACCCGGTGGTGGCGTCATACGATGATCGCCCTCGTGGACGGTGACCTCGTCAGTCACTCGCCTCGGTGGACGGGCGCACGACGACGACCGTGCAATGCGCGTGACTCGCGCAGTGGTTGCTCACCGATCCGATGAGCATCCCCGCAAACTCACCGTGACCGCGACTGCCCACAACCAGCAGGGCCGCACCGCGGGACAGGTCGACCAGCGTCGGTGCGGGTGGCCCCTTGACCGCGTTCGCGCGAATCGTGACCGACGGATGCGCCGCGTGGACCGGGACGACGGCATCCTCCAGAATTCGGCGGGCGTCGGCATCGGGATCGTACTCCGCCGGCAGGGAGAACGGCACGCCGTAGGTGTTGGGCCACTCCCACGTCGTCACCACCTCCAGCGCCGCGGACGTGAGCTCCGCCTGGCGTGCCGCCCACTCCAGTGCCGTCAGCGAGTCGGGCGAGCCGTCGACCCCCACCACGATGCGCGGTGCTGTCTCAGTCGTCGTCATCTTCACCTCCCGGTCGTGACGCCCATCGGCGTCCATTTCCACCCTACCGAAGCTCCTCCTCGACACCGTGAGCTAACGCCGAAAGTGACCTACGGCCCTACAGGGCCCCCCGCACGCGACCCATACTGAGGACGGCGGCCTGCTAGTGCGACAGTCCGCCAAGGAGAGCATCATGGCTGTTGTCCTACATCGCGCGTCGCCGGTGGAGTGGAGCAACTTCCCGCTGGCCGATCGGTGGCGCCGGTTCTTCGAGACCGACGAGAGCGACGGCTGGCTGCCGGTGGAGGAGTTGCGTGACGGCGACGAGATCGTGGTTCGCGCGGAGATACCCGACGTCGACCCCGACAAGGACGTGGAGATCACGACCGAGGACCGACTCGTGCGGATCCACGCCCACCGCGAGCAGCGGATCAAGCACGCCGAGGGATCGGGCTATCGCAGCGAGTTCCGCTACGGCGAGTTCACCCGCGAGATCGCCCTGCCCGACGGCGCCGACCCGAAAGCCGTGTCGGCAACCTACCGTGACGGCATCCTCGAAGTGCGGATTCCCAATCCCCACAAGCCGGCCTCCGCTCCCACGAAGGTAGCGATCTCGCGCGCGTGAACCGCGCGGGTTGGTTGGGTCCGGTATCGATGACGGTCCCCGTCGCTCCAATCACGAGGGCGGGGACGTCACCGAAGCACAGCCGTCGCGTGACCGCGTTACGCTGACCAACCAGTGCCGACGGACCCCCTCGGGTCGGCCACGGCGGGGTAGTGCGCCGAGTGGGAGGGCCACCGTGGCGTGGCGCAGTGCCCACCGGTGAGCGATGGCGTGACCGGATTCGGGTGCGGGCCCGACGCGCAGACGACGGGTCCGTCGACTCCACCGCGGCACGCAACACACTGGCTCCGAGTTGTGGAACGATGACGATCCGTCCAACGATGCGCCGACGTGGGGACGCGGCGATCACGTCGACGGCGTCGCGCGACGTCGACGAATGCGGTCGGATCGACAAACCACGGCGTCCACGATCCAAAGGTTCATGCCGCTTCGAGTGTGCACTGTGGACAACGTCCCAGTAGGGCGCCAGCAACCGTGGCGCAATCCGGTCGCTCACCGTGCTCGAGAGGACCGCCCTCGGCGCGTGCCGACCATCCTCACTGCCCGTCGCCGAGGGTGGCCACCATAACGGCCTTGATCGTATGCAGGCGGTTCTCGGCCTCGTCGAAGACCAGTGAGGCCGGCGACTCGAACACGTCG
>JAJZYE010000003.1 GCA_021806055.1 Actinomycetes bacterium
AGGTCGCTCGTCCACTCGTCCAGGTAGCGCAGCGCGGTGCGCCGCGCGAGGCGCGTCGGGTCGACGTCCACGCACAGGCACACCCCATCGTTCATGGTCACCGCAAGTGGCTGCGCGCCACCCATGCCCCCCACGCCCCCGGTCAGGGTCAGGGTCCCGGCGAGGGTCCCCCCGAAGCGCTTGGCCGCGACCGCCGCGAAGGTCTCGTAGGTCCCCTGGAGGATCCCCTGGGTGCCGATGTAGATCCACGAGCCCGCGGTCATCTGGCCGTACATCGTCAGTCCCAGCGCCTCGAGGCGGCGAAACTCCGGCCACGTCGCCCAGTCGCCCACCAGGTTCGAGTTGGCGATCAGCACCCGTGGCGCCCACTCGTGAGTCTGGAAGACCCCGACGGGCCGGCCCGACTGCACCAGCATCGTCTCGTCGCCCTTCAGCGTCGTGAGGGTGCGCACGAGGGCGTCGAAGCTGCGCCAGTCGCGCGCCGCGCGCCCGGTGCCGCCGTAGACGACCAGGTCGTCGGGCCGTTCGGCCACCTCGGGGTCCAGGTTGTTGGACAGCATGCGCAGGGCCGCCTCCTGGGGCCATCCCCGCGCGGTCAGCGCACTCCCGCGCGCCGCGCGCACCGGTCGAGATCCCTCCACGGCCACCTCCTCAAGCTTCGTTCGGTCGAACATCACTCATCGCGGGCGCCTCACTCGTCGCGTAGCGCGACGAAGCGCCCGACGAGGTCGAGCAACTCCCCATTACGCACCAACTCACCGACGGCGGCGAGTTCGGGCGCGAGCCACCGATCGTGTCCCGGCCCGCCGGTCGCGGCGTTCACGCGCGTCACGACCGCACCGATCACCGGCGACGGCTCCAGCGGCGCGCGCAGGGCCATGGCCCGCGCGCCCGCCACGAGCTCGATGGCCAGCACGTCGCGGCCCGCCTCGACGGCGCGACGCAGCTTGCGCGCGGCGTGCCAACCCATCGACACGTGGTCCTCCTGCATCCCCGACGAGGGGATCGAGTCGACGCTGGCCGGTGCCGCGAGGCGCTTCATCTCACTCACCATCGCCGCCTGGGTGTACTGGGCGATCATGAGCCCCGAGTTGACCCCCGCCTCGTGGGCGAGGAACGGGGGCAGGCCGAAGTTGCGATCCGGGTCGAGGAGTCGATCGGTACGCCGTTCGGACATCGACGCCACGTCGGCCAGGACGATCGCGAGAAAGTCCAGGACGTAGCCCACGGGTGCACCGTGGAAGTTTCCGTTCGAGACCAGTCGGCCATCGGCCAGCACGGAGGGGTTGTCAATCGCCGACGCCAGCTCGATCTGCGCCACCCGACTCGCGTGAGCCACGGTGTCGCGCGCCGCCCCGTGCACCTGGGGCGCGCAGCGCAGCGAGTAGGCGTCCTGGACCTGGGTAGGGTCGTCCGCGTGCGAGTGGATCATGGGTGACCCCGCACTGAGCGCCGCCAGGTGGGCCGCGCTGACGCGCTGGCCCGGGTGCGGGCGCAGCGCGTGGATCGCGGCGTCGAACACCCGATCGGTGCCCCGCAGCGCCTGCACCGACAACGCCGCGGCCACGTCGGCGAGATCGAGCAGGTCCTCGATGTCGGCCAGCGCCAGGACGAGCTGGCCCAGCATGCCGTCAGTACCGTTGATGAGCGCCAGGCCCTCCTTCTCGGCGAGCTCCACCGGCGCCAGCCCCGCGTCGCGCAGCGCGTCGATCGCGGGACGTCGCTGGCCGCCGCGATCGCGCACCTCCCCCTCGCCCATCAGGGCCAGGGCCACGTGCGCCAGGGGCGCCAGGTCCCCCGAGCAGCCCAGCGACCCGAACTCGTGCACGACCGGGGTAATCCCCTCGTTCAACAGGTCGGCGTAGGCCTGGGCCGTCGACGGGCGCACGCCCGAGACGCCGCTGCACAGGTTGTGCAGACGCGACACCATCATCGCGCGTACCACCTCGGCCTCGACCTCCGCTCCCACGCCGGCCGCGTGCGAGCGGATGAGTGCGCGTTGCAGATCGCGCCGCTGGTCCGGGGAGATGAAGGTCGTGGCGAGCGCGCCGAAGCCGGTGGACAGGCCGTAGACCGGCCGTCCGCTGGCGACCAGCGCGTCGATCGCCGCGCGGCCCCGCGTCAGGCTCGCCACCACCTCCTGCGTCAGGCGCACCGGCTCGAAGTCCCGAGCCACCGCGACCACCTGCGCGCGCGTCAGTGCCCCCGTCCCGACCTCGACCGTCACAACGACCTCCGGCGCACGCCGGCCAGTGCCTCGAGCACGAGCAGTGCGGCGAGGCGCACGGTGCGCTCGTCCGGGACGTCGCGCGCGACGTCGATCTCGGTGAAGTCGATCGCGCGAACGCGCGGGTCCGACGTGACCGCTCGCACCATCCGACGCAACTCGTCGGCACTCAGGCCGCCGGGCGCGGCGGCCGGGCAACCCGGCACGACCGAACGATCGGCCACGTCGAGGTCGACGTCGACGTAGACCGCGCGCCCGCGCCCGCCCGCGATATCGAGGGCGCGCACCACCATCTCCTCGAGCGACTGGGAGCGCAGTGTGTCACGCGAGATCACCGTCACCCCCGCGTCGCGCGCGCGACGCGCGTACGGCGCCGAGTTGGCGAAGTCCGCCACGCCCAACTGCACGACGTGCTCGCCGGAGAGCCCGGCCTCCAGCAGCTGGCGCACCGGCGAGCCATTGGAGACACCATCGCGCACGTCGAGGTGGGCGTCGAAGGTGATCAGGCCCCACTCGTCGAGGGCCGGTTCCGCGAGCGCCCGCATCGCGTGGTACGTGGCGGCGTTGTCGCCGCCCAGCACCACGCGCAGCACCACCGCCGGGTCAATCGCGTCGAAGAGCGCGACCGCGCGCTCGAAGCCGTCGGGGCCGTCGGGGTCCGCCACGTCGCCGTAGTCCACGACGCTCAGCTCCTCGGCCAGGTCCACGTGGTCGGAGTAGGACCAGGTCGAGTACCGCGCCAGCGCCTCACGGATCGCGCGAGGGGTGTCGGTGGTCGAGCGCGGGGTGATCGACGTGGCGTAGGTGCACAGCCCGATCAGGGCGACCAGCGGCCGACCGGGCACCGGCGAGCCCACGAGGTCGGCGGCCGACGTCCACTGGGGGTCACGATGTGCAGCCACGCGGACCATGCTAGGCACCCCGCGCGACACCCCCGGTCGACCACGCGTCAGTGGCAGCGACCCACGAGGCGCAACGGTTGGGGCTGAACCCGGCCCGTGGGGCGCACCCCCGGGCTGGACCAGTGACAGGTCCAGCTCGCCGGTTCCGCGAGGGCCACGAAGAAGTCGCGCGTCCACCCCCCCACCTCGTAGATGGTCGGGCTGTGCATGGAGCGCGGTAGCTGGACGGGAAGCGGGCCGGCGGCGTGCAGTGGGGCGAAGGACGCGCCCACGATCGGCCAGAACGGATTGATGTCGAGCTCCATCGCCGTGACCGCCCCCGCGGCCACGAGCGCCCGCGCGAGCTGCAGGGACGTCACGGGGGTCATCGTGGCGACGTACACGAGGTTGCCGGCGGCGTCCTCGCCCAGCCCCGAGCGGGCGACGGCGGGCACATTGCCGATGGTCGCACCCCACTGCTGCCACTGCGGTGAGGCCGCGGCGGCGGTCGGCCGCCCCCCCAGCACCAGGGGGGCCAGGTTCTGGCGCAGCGCGATCGGTCGAAACCCCCGCGGCGGGAAGCCCGCGCGGCCCCACACGCCCATCGTCCAGTGGCCGGCGGCGTCCAGGGCAATCGTCATGAGACCCCGCTCGAGCGGCACCAGCGTCAGCCCGTCCACCGCGGAGCCCCCCGCGTGGGCCGCCTGCTTGAAGGCACCGTTGAAGACAGCCACCACACCCGCGCGTCCCTCGGTCAGCCAGTCCACGACCGGCCCGGCGTCGGCGGGGACCAGCGACGCGGCGGAGGGATCGGTGGACCCCACGTGCCAGCGCAGCAGGGTCGTGCGCGCGCGCAGGCGCACCGCCCGGAACGCGACGCCGCCCACCGAGACCATGCGAAAGTCCACCAGCACCCCGCGCGCGGAGCGACTCGCCACCGCCCACCCGGCCTGGGGCCGCGACGGCGTGATCGTCGTCGTGGTGGTCGAGCGCGGGGTGATCGTCGTGGACGTCGGGGGCGCCGCCAACGCCGGCACCGACGTGGTGGTCGTCGTGGCCGTGCTCGCCCCCGAACCCCCGTTGCCGGTGACCGCCAGGGCGAGGATCACGCTGGCCACCACCACGGCCGCCACGAGCCCGGGCGTCGATCCTCCCCGCGGCGCGGGCGGGCGGGTCGCCACACTCAACGATCGACGGTTCGCGTCCCGGGGTCGGTCGGCGGCACCGCCTCGGGGGGCGTGATGAACGTGGGCACCGGTGTCGGGGCCAGTTCGCTCGCCACGTCGTCGCCGTAGGCGGGAGCGGGCGTCGCCACGTACTCGCCGCTCGCCGTGCGCTGCACCACGTTGACCGTCTTACGCCGACCCCCGCCCCGCGTGGCGTGGATCTCCTTGGCGATGAAGTAGCCGATGGGGTACGCGACGAAGGGTGACACCAGTACCAGTATGCGCATGGTCCAGAGCACGGTGTTCAGCGAGACGTGGAAGAAGTTGGCGATCACGTCGGTCGAGCTCGCGATGAAGAGCATCGACAGCATGGCCAGCACGGCGACGCCCGCCGCCGTTCGCTTGGGACGGCTGCTGGGCCGGTCGAGCAGGTTGTGCAGGGCGTTGTCGTGGGTCACCCGGCGCTCGATGGCGGGCCAGGCGTACGCGAGCCCGAACAACAGGCCGGGGAACACGACCGCGGGGATCGTGACCTCGAAGGGGATCGTGTAGCCGAAACTGTGGAACGACCACGAGGGGAAGATGCGAAGGGCACCGTCCAGGAACGCCATGTACCAGTCGGGCTGGACTGCGTAGGAGATGCGTGCAGCCTCGTAGGGACCGAACTGCCAGATTGGGTTGATCTGGGCGAAGGCGCCCAGCAGTGCGGTGACCCCGGCCACGATCAGCATGAAGCCGGTGGTCTTGGCCATGAACACCGGGAACATCGGTGAGCCGACGACGTTGCGTTCGGTTCTCCCCTCGCCGGGGAACTGCGTGTGCTTCTGGCGCACCAGCAGGAACAGGTGCGCGCCGACCAGGCCCACGATGAGGGCGGGCACGATCAGCACGTGCAGGATGAAGAAGCGGGGGATCACGGCGGTGCCGGGGAAGTTGCCCCCGAAGATGAAGAAGGCCAGGTACGTGCCCACCAGGGGCACCGAGAGGATGATGGAGTAGGCGATGCGGATCCCGGTGCCCGACACCAGGTCGTCGGGTAGCGAGTAGCCCAGGAAGCCGTTGACGATGGCCAGCGTGAGCAGGGTCACGCCGATCGTCCAGTTCAGCTCACGCGGCTTGCGGAAGGCGCCGGTGAAGAAGACGCGCGCCATGTGCACGACGATGGCGCCGATGAAGATGTCGGCCGACCAGTGGTGCATCTGGCGCATGAGCAGACCCGCGCGCACCGCGAACGACAGGTTCACCGTCGAGGCGTAGGCCTCGGTCATCGACGTGCCGTCGAGGGGCAGGTAGCTGCCGTGGTAGGTGACGATGGCCTGACTGGGCACGTAGTACAGCGTCAGGAAGACACCCGTGACCAGCACGACCACGAACGAGTACAGGGCGATCTCGCCGAGCATGAAGGACCAGTGATCGGGGAAGATCTTGTCGAGGAAGCTCCGCCCACCCTTGGCCACCCCCACGCGGTCGTCGAGTTCGTTGAGCGCCGAGCCGAGGCGTCCGTAGGGTCCGCGGGACTGGCGCCGCGAGCGCCGCGTGGTGACGGCGTCGCTCATGATCGCTCCCAGAATCCTGGCCCGACGGGCTCGTGGTAGTCACTCTGGGCGCGGACGTACCCCTGGGCGTCGATGTAGAGCGGGAGTTGCGGCAGCGGCCGCGGGGCGGGGCCGAACTCGGGGATGGCGCCGTTGGTGGCGTTGAACATCGACTGGTGGCACGGGCACACCAGCAGCTGCAGCTGCTGCTCGTAGAGCCCCACGGGGCACCCCAGGTGGGTGCAGAG
This sequence comes from Actinomycetes bacterium, assembly GCA_021806055.1. Taxonomy (GTDB): domain Bacteria; phylum Actinomycetota; class Acidimicrobiia; order Acidimicrobiales; family RAAP-2; genus RAAP-2. Next base: position 6,058 of record JAJZYE010000003.1, read on the forward strand.
CTTGGAGTACGCCAGGTAGCCCATCGGCGCCCAGGTCTCACGCCCCTTCTGGGTCACGAAGTTCTCGTTGGAGATCCGGATCAGGATCGTCTGATCCACGGCTTGTCCCCGATCGGTGTTCTCCAGTCCCTCGGGGAAGACGGTCATGATCGATCCGATGGCGAGCTCACCCACCGACACGCGCCGGCCCGTCGAATCCACCGCGAAGGTGCCCGAGCGCCAGTCCGTGTGAAAGAGCGTCCCCTTGGGCAGGGGGCCCAGGCTGCGCAGCAACGGGAAGAGTGCGACGATGCCGAACGCGCCCAGCCCGCCGCCCAGCAGTCCCCCGAGCACCTTGCGCCGCTTGACGACGCCGCCGCCGCGCTCGACGATCGCCGCGGCGAAGGCGTCGCGCTCGACCTCATCACTGGCCAGCGGGTGGCGCTCCTCGACGAAGGGCCCGCGCGGCATCAGGTACTTGCCCCACGCCACCAGTCCGACGCCGAGGAAGAACAGTCCGCCGCCCATCGTGGCCCCGAGGGTCCACGGCGCGGCGTTGACCCAGTAGCACGCCCCGAAGCCGATCACCAGCACCAGGCCGACCACGAAGTTCAGGGCGATGACGCGCTCCACCAGCCGGGGGTGGCGCGCGGCCGGTGCGAGGTGCGGGTCGTCCGCGGCCAGGCCCTGGATCGACACGGGCGTTCGGTGTTCGGACATCTGACTCACTGGCGCTCCCCCACCCAGAACCCGACGAGGGCCAGCAGACCCACGCCGAGCAACAAGCCCACGAATCCCTCGGCCACCGGACCCAGGCCGCCTAGGCCGAAGCCGCCCGGGTTGCGCGGATGCTGGATCTCGGTCGTGACGTACTTGACGATGTCGCGCACCTGGTAGTCGCTGAGGTTCCCGGTGAAGCGCGGCATGTTGGCCGGTCCGGTGCGAATCGCCTCGGCGACCTGCGTGGCGGGGATGTTGCGCAGCGAGGGTGCGTAGGTGCCGCGCGCCAGGGCGTCCCCGTCACCCTCGATGGTGTGACAGGCCGCGCAGTTGAGGGCGAAGAGTGCGGCGCCGTCGGCGACGTTGGCGCCCTTCAGGTTGACGCTGGGAATGTACGGGTAGCTCGGGTCCAGCGAGTTGACCCAGGCCGCGATCGCCAGGGCCTGGTCGTGGGTGAGCCGCGGCGGACGCCGGGGCGCCTCCACCGCGGCGGTGTCCACCGCGGGCATGCGCCCCGACTCGATCCAGAAGTCGATGGTGGCCGGGCCCAGCCCGATCAGGTTGGGGTAGGCGCCCGGCGTGCCGTTGGCCGGGATGCCGTTGGCCTGGTCACCGTGGCACGACGCGCAGTTCTGCAGGAACAGCGCCTGACCGAGGGCGTCCAGCGTCGACGAGGGCGCGTGGTACATGATGGCGCTGTCGCCGTAGCTGATGATCACCCCGTGGTGGTTGCGCACCACCACGCTGGAGTTGGGCGTGCCCGCGTCGAAGCGCGACGTCTGGTAGGGCGTGAAGGAGAACGTCTGGGCGTGGGCGGTGCCGGCGAACGCCACCACCGGGGCGAGCGCCGCCAGGCCCGCGGCGACGTACGCACCCACTCGCTTCATCACGGCCGCCACAACGCCCTATTTCAGGAGGAACAGGGACGAGAACAGCCCGATCCAGATCACGTCGACGAAGTGCCAGTAGTAGCTCACGCCCTGAAACGCCGCCAGTTCGCCCGGGTCGCCCTCGCTGCCCCGCATACGAAACAGCAGGAACGCCATCGCGACCAACCCGAGGAAGACGTGCAGCCCGTGCAGGCCAGTAGTGATGTAGAAGACCGACCCGTAGGAGTTGGTGTACCAGCGCGTGGCCAGGTGCGTCCACTCGTACGCCTGATTGGCCACGAAGAGCGCTCCCATGATCATCGTGACGATGACCCACTGGCGGGCCTCGGCCCGGCGACGGTGCTCGACGAGCCAGACCGCGCGCTGCATCGTGAACGACGAGCCGATCAGCACGAGCGTGAAGATGCCCGCCTGGACGGTGTCCAGGTGCGTGCCCACCGGCGGCCACGACGTCAGGTGCGCACGGATGGTGAAGAGCGCGGCGAAGAGGCCCGAGAAGAACATCAACTCGCTGCCGAGCCAGATCATCACGCCAATGGCCAGCAGTGGCGGTCGATCGTGGACGATCTTCTCCGGTTTCGCCAGGCTACTGAGGGGAATCGCCTGACTCACTCCTACAGTTCTACTTGACGTCACACGCTCCACTCGATCACGCCACTGAGACCCCTCACAGCAACGACGCCGGCAGCGGCTCGTCGCTGACCAGGGCCAGGCGGCGCGTGGGACGCGTCATCGCCACGTAGAGAGTGCGTAGCCCCCGGGCGTTGACGGCGGGCGTGCCGCGCCGCGCGATCGCGGCGGGATCGACGACCACGACCGCGTCGAACTCCAATCCGTTGGCCCCCTGCGCGGCGACCACCACCAAGTCCGACGACAGCCCGGACGACTCGTCGTCGGTCGGGTCCACGGCGTCGAGGCCGTCACGCACCAGGACGTCGCGCACCTCGCGCACGCGCCGCGCGTCGGCGACGACCGCCACGCGCCCGGGCGACACCGCGGCCAGCTCGCGACGCACCGCGGCCACGAGCGTGGCCGCGAGGTCACCCGGCGCCACCACCTCGACCGTCGGTGACGATCCAGCGCGACGCACCGGCCGCGGCGGTGTGAGGTCGGGCGACGCGGCGCGCAGCGTGGCCGCGGCGAAGTCCAGTACCTCCGCCGGCGTGCGGTAGCTCACCGACAGGTCCACCCGGGTCGGGGGCCGGCGGGGCTCGAGCATCGCCAGAACGATCTCCCACGACGCGGCCGAGGCGGCGGTCGTCGCCTGGCCCATGTCACCCACGATGGTCATCGAGCCGTTGAGGTCGCGACGTCGCAGCGCGCGCCACTCCATCGCGGAGAGATCCTGCGCCTCGTCCACGACGATGTGCCCGTAGGTGACGAACTCCGCCTCGTCGGGCTCGGGCGCCACCGTCACGGCCGCTCGGGCCGCCTCGCGCAACGCCGCGGCGCGGATGTCACCGCGATAGGCGTCGAGATCGATCCCGTCGAGCAACGCCGACTCGGAGGGCCGCACGTGCGCGCGGGGGCGCCGACGCGGCCCGAGCAGAACGCGGGCCTCATCGATCAGCGCGGCGTCCGCCGCGGTCCAGGCCACGTCGTCGAGCGAGTCGCGGCGCGCGCGGAACAAGAGCCGCTGCTCGTCCTCGCTGAGCAGCCCGCGTCCCGCCGCCTCGATCAACGCCGGGGCACCAAAGAGATCGTGCAACAGCTCGGCCCCGCTGAGTCGCGGCCAGACCCGCTGCATCGCCTCCTTGAACTCGCTCGTCGCGCGGATCTGGTCGGCGAGCTCGCCGAGCGAGGCGAGCTCGTCCTCGTCCTCGTCCTCGGTCCCGGGCCCGGTCGCGACGCGTGCCCGATAGGCCTGCGCCAAGCGCTGGGCTAGCTCACGCGCCAGCGCGGAGCGACGTTGGTTGTGGTTGCCCGGGCGACGGCGCGCACGCTCCACGGCGTCGCGCGTGTCGGCCGCGCGCAGGATCAACCGCGCCCGTCCCACGGGAATGACCACGTCGTGGCGCAGCGCGCGCTGACGGGTCGCCAGGGCGCGCGCGAGGAAGCGCACCATACGCGCGTCCCCCTTCAGGGCCGCCAGCTCGTCACTGTCGTGCCCGCTCACCACAATGTTGGTCACCAGGCCCGCGATCGTCGACAGGCGCACGCCCGACTCACCGAGCGAGGGCAGCACGTTCTCGATGTAGTGCAGGAAGAGCGGATTCGGCCCCACCACCAGCACGCCCTGACGCTCGAGAGTGGCGCGGTGGGTGTAGAGGAGGTACGCGGCACGGTGCAGGGCGACCGCAGTCTTGCCCGTACCGGGCCCGCCCTGGACGAGGAGGACGCCGGCGAGGGGACTGCGGATGATCTGGTCCTGCTCACTCTGGATCGTGGCCACGATGTCGGCCATCCGGCCGCTGCGCGCGCGCCCGAGGGCCGCGAGCAGCGCCCCGGCCCCGCCCAGGGCCAGCCCCCCCTCGACCAGTCCCTCCTCATCCAGCGCGCGAGCGGCCGTGGCGTCCCAGGCGGCACCCTCGTCGGTGAAGTACTCGTCCTCGACCCCCGTCACCTCGTGCGCCCGGATGGCCACGTGGCGCCGGCGCGCCAGGTTAAGTGGCTCCACCCCCGTCGCGCGATAGAACGCCTCGGCGACCGGCGCGCGCCAGTCCACCACGAGGGGGTTCAGGTCCTCGTCGGAAACCGCCAGTCGGCCCACGTGGTAGCTGTCGGTGCGGCCCTCGACGTTCGGTCGGTAGTCGATACGCCCGAAGAAGAGCGGCTGGTCGCCGATTGCCAGCTGGTCGAGGCGCTGAAGCGCCGTTCCCATGACGACGTCGCGCTCCACCAGGTCGCCGGCGCCGCGGCGGTGCGCCACCGCGACGCTGTCACGCAGGGACGCGGCCCCGGCGCGCATGTGGTCGAGGGCTCCGAGGGCCACGTCCAGGAACGTCTGCTCCTCCGCGATCTCGCGCTCGTGCGACACGTCGACCCCTCTCTCGCCCCAAACGGGGTCTGACAAGTCTAAACGAACCCGGCACCCGACCACCGCGGCGACCTCCCCTAGATTGGGCGGGTGAAGGGAGGAGGTGTGGAGCCAGTCCTACTGCGAGCCTGCCGGAGTGAACGGGTCGACCACGTCCCCGTCTGGTTCATGCGCCAGGCGGGCCGCTCTCTCCCCGAGTACCGCGCGCTACGCGGCGCGGGGTCCATCCTCGACGCCATCGCCGACCCCGACCTGGCCTGCGAGATCACGCTCCAGCCCGTGCGCCGCTACGGCGTCGACGCCGCCATCCTCTTCTCGGACATCGTCGTGCCGTACCACGCGATCGGCTTCGGCGTCGAGGTCGTCGCCGGCCGCGGCCCGGTCATCGCCGAACCCGTGCGCCACGAGCGCGACCTGGAACGGCTGCGCGACCTCACCGAGGCCGATGTGGCCCACGTCACCGCGACGGTCGACCGCGTCGTCGCCGCGCTCGCGCCGAGCGACACCCCGCTGATCGGCTTCGCCGGCGCCCCCTTCACCGTCGCGAGCTACCTGGTCGAGGGCGGACCCTCGCGCGACTTCGGCGTCATCAAGACCCTCCTGCACCGCGATCCGGACCTCTTCGCCCGTCTGAGCGATCGCCTCGTGGCGATCACCGTGGCCTTCCTGCGCGCTCAGATCGACCACGGCGCGCGCTGCGTCCAGCTCTTCGACTCGTGGGCCGGGTCGCTGACGCGCGACGAGTACCGCCGATTCGCCCTCGAGCCCACGCAGCGGGTGCTCGAGGGCATCGCCGACCTGGACGTGCCCGCCATCGTCTTCGGCGTCGGGACGGGCGAGCTACTCGACCTCATGGCCACGAGTGGGGCGTCCGTCGTCGGCGTGGACTGGCGGGTCGACCTCGACGACGCCCGGCGCCGGGTCGGCGACCACGCCGTGCAGGGAAACCTCGACCCGGCGCGCTGCCTGGGCTCGATCGAGGCCGGCGTCGCGGGCGCCCGTGAGGTACTCGCGCACGCCGGCACCCAGCCGGGCCACATCTTCAACCTCGGCCACGGCGTCCTGCCGTCGACCGACCCGGCGGTTCTCGAGGCAGTCGTACGCGTCGTGCACGACGAGGGGATCGCCGGCGTATGAGCGGGCGACCCGTGGGAGTGCTGGTGATGGCCTACGGCACGCCGCGCACGCGCGACGACGTCGCCGCCTACTACACGCGCATCCGCCACGGACGACCCCCCACCCCCGAGCTGCTGGCCGACCTGGTGCGGCGCTACGACGCGATCGGCGGCACGTCACCGCTCGCCGCGCGCACCGCCGCCCAGGTGAGCGCCCTGCGCGCGGCCGCCGAGGCGGCCGAGCCCGGACGCTACGACGTCCGCTTCGGCGCGAAGTACGAGCCGCCGCTCATCGAGGACACGGCCCGGGCACTACGCGAGGACGGCGTGACCACCGTGATCGGCCTGGCCCTCGCGCCACACTCCTCGTCGATGTCCACGGCGCAGTACATGTCGCGCGCGCGCGACGCGCTGGGCGAGGACGTCACGTTGATCGCCGTCGACGCCTGGTGGGACGCGCCCGGTTTCCTGGAACTGATCGCCGAGCGGGTGACCGACGCCCTGGCCACCATCGACACCGCGCGCCGCGCGGACGCCGAGGTCCTCTTCTCGGCCCACTCACTACCCCAGCGCATCCTCGAGGATGGTGACACCTACCCCGAGCAGCTGCGCGAGAGCGCCCGCGGCGTCGCGCAGCTGGCCGGCCTCGTGCACTGGGACGTGGCCTGGCAGTCCGCGGGGCGCACGGCCGACGCCTGGCTGGGCCCCGACATCCTCAGTGTGCTGCGCACCACGCGCGCGGCCGGCGTGCGCGACCTGGTGTCCTGCCCCATCGGCTTCGTCGCCGACCACCTCGAGGTGCTCTTCGACATCGACGTGGAGGCGCAGGGCGTGGCGCGCGAGATCGGGCTCAACCTGGTTCGCACGGCCTCGCTCAACGACGACCCGGCGCTCATTGCCGTCTTGACCGACGTCGTGCGCGGAGCAGCGTAGATGGCCAGGCCCTCGGTGGTGATCGTGGGCGGCGGGATCGCCGGTCTGGCGGCCGCCTGGGAGCTGACCGGCGCCGAGCGCGGACCCGACGCCACCACGCCGCGCGTGGAGCTGATCGAGGCGGCCGAGCGCGTGGGGGGCTCGCTCGGCACGGTCGACTTCGCCGACCGGCTCATCGACACGGGACCGGACGGCTTCCTGGCGCGGCGCCCCGAGGCCACCCAGTTGATCGACGAGCTGGGCCTGACGGACCAGCTCGAGGCGGTCGCGGCCAGCGGGGCCTCGATCTGGCTGCGCGGCCAGCTCGAGGAGATCCCCCCGGGACTGGCCCTCGGCGTACCCACGTCCAGCGCCACGGTGCGCGCGGTGCACGGACTGTCGTGGCGAGCCCGCCTGGCCGCCCGGCGCGACGAGCTGGTGCCGCGCCACCTCGTCGTGGGTGACGACGCGAGCATCGGCGCGATCGTTCGCACCAAGTTGGGCGCCGAGATCGCCTACCGCTTCGTCGAGCCGATGGTCGGGGGCATCCAGGCCGGTCGCATCGACGAGCTCTCGGCCCGGGCGCTCTTCCCGAGCCTGCTGGACGCCGCCCGCGCCAATGGGTCGCTGATGCGCGCGCTCGCCGCGCGCTCGCCCGCGCCCGTGCGTTCCACCACCGCGCCGGCGCCGCTGTTCGCCTCGCTGAGGGGCGGCGTCGGCTCGCTGGCCCCGGCCCTCGCCGCGGCGCTGGTGACGCGCGGCGTGGTGGTGCGCACCGCCACGCGCGTGATCGCCCTGCGCGCCACGCCGCGCGACGAGCATCCCTGGGCCGTCGACACCAACGACACCACCACGCCCGCCCACGCACTCATCATCGCGACGCCCGGCGCGGTGGCCGGCGACCTGCTCCACCCGTTCCACCCCGACCTCGGCGCCCTGCGCACCATCACCAGCGCGGGGGCGGCGATGGTGACCGTGTGCGTCGAGCGCGGCGCGCTGCGACTACCCGAACGCGGGACGGGTGTCCTGATCCCCCTCGCCACCGCGTGGACGGCGCACGAGTCGATGATGGTGACGGCCCTGACCTTCCTCGATCGCAAGTGGCCACGCCTGGCGCGCGAGGACACGGTGGTGCTGCGCGCCCACGTGGGGCGCAGTGATGACGCGCGCTGGGCCGAGATGGACGACGCCGCACTGGTCGAGCGCGTGACCCACGAGATGGCGCGCGTCCTGCCCGGCTTCCCGCCGGTTCGCGAGGCCCTCGTCAGCCGGTTCCCCGCGGGACTGCCCCAGTACCGAGTGGGGCACGTCGACCTCGTCGCCGCGGCTCGTGCCGGGGCGCCCCGCGGCGTCCTACTGGCCGGGAACGCCTACGACGGCGTGGGCATCCCCGCCAGCATCGGCTCGGGCCGACGCGCCGCGCGCGAACTCGTGGCGTCACTGGCGTCGCGCGAGACGAAGGACCGCTAACCCTACTGGTAGTACCCGGAGTGGATGTAGATGCACGGCACGCCCTCGGCGACGTACATCGCGTGATTCTTCGGGTCGTCGTCCAGTGCGAGTCGCACGTCGAAGCCGTGGGCCTCGAGGTCGCGCACCGCACCGCGCTTGTACTCGTCCACCCCCGAGTAGTCCCCGTACTCGCGCATGATCAGCACGTCCCAGCGCAACTGGTAGCGCTCCAGCCAGGCCACCGTGTGCGGCTGCACGCGCCGGGGTCGTCCCGTCACCAAGACCACCGCCAGGGATCCGTCGAGCAGCTCCAGGAGCCGCTCGATCTCCTCGATCACCGGGTCGTCCCCGCAGGCGTCGAAGAAGCTGCGCCAGTCCCCCCAGTCCAGGTAGTGCTGGCGTCCAGCGGCGTCGGCGAGCACACCGTCGATGTCGAAGATCACCGCCGGACCGGGGTCGCGCGGGCCAGCGCGCCACAGCCAGTTCTCGCGCGGTGTCTCGGGTGTCATCAGTCGTCGCTCGGTCTCGCCGGCCCGGGCGACCCGGGCCACATCTGCGAGACTAGACCGCGTGGGAGCCAGTGAACGCGCGATCGTACCGGTTCCCTTCGGGCGCCACGTCTACGTGCTGAGTGATCTCTCGCTGACGCCGCGCACGTCACCCTCGAGCCGCCCGGTGCGCGAGCTCGTGGACCTGCTCGGTGACATCGACGACCCCGCGGTCGTCGTCATCGCGGGCAACCTGCTGCACCCGCCGCGCGACGTCGACCTCGCCGCGTTCATCGACGCCACGTGGACCGCGCTGGCGGAGCTGGCCAGTGCGATCACGGCGTTCTGCGCTCGTCCCGATCACCTGTTCTACGTGCTGCCCGGACGTGACGACCTGGCGCTGCGCGACGACGACGACGCCCAGCGAGCCGTCGAGGCGCTGGGCGCGCACCTCGCGCGCGAGCTCATCGTCCAGATCGCGACCGCGCAGGGCTCGCGTGACCTGGCGATCGCGGCCGGGTCGTGCAACGTCGACACCTCGCGCGCGGATCCGGCCGACCAGGCGGACGCCGAGCACCTGGAGGATCCGACCGCGCTCGAGCGCTTCGTGGCCTCGCGCGTTCTGTACCGGCGCCTCGGCGGATGGATCTGGGCGGTGCTCCTCGCGCTAGCCCTGGTGGACCTGGCCCACACGCTGGTGCGACTCTTCAACCACTTCACGCATCACCACCTGCGCGTGCACACGCTGCACACCCACAGCTTCTGGGGCAACTTCATCGTCACGCTGCTCGCGATCATCGTTCTCGAGGCGTTGGTGGCCGGCGCCGCCGCACTGCTCGTGCGGCGCCGCTTCGATCGCGGCGCGCGCGTCGAACGCACGCACCTCCTCGAACCCTTGGCCCTCACGACCGTCGACGACGTGGACGCCCTGGAGTACGCGCGGCGCGTCGCCGAACGGGGCGGGGCGGGCGCCATCGTCGGCGGGTCGCCCAGTCCGGCACTGGCCTTCCTGGACCGCGGCATGTGCGCCGCCCCCGGACCGTCGCGCACGGTCGTGATCGAGCGCCGGGGCCGCCTGGGCCTACCCCCGGTGTTCAGCGCCGTGCGGCGCCTGGGCGTGGTCGAGGTCGAGGCCGCGTCGGCGGTCCAGGTGCGGCTGCTGGCCGGCCAGTCGTCGCACCGGCGCCGCGTCACCGTGCTCGAGCGCCTGATCGCCGGAGCCCCCTGGCGCTCGCCGCTGGGCGAGCAGACCGCCACGGTGGGCTCCTGGCCGACCGGCGATCCCTTTCCGATGGACCGTGACGCCCTGGCGGCCCAGCGGCGCGAACGCACGATCCGCCGCGTCGCGGCTGGCCTCCTGGCCCTGGACGGGCTGATCAACGTGGT
>JAJZYE010000262.1 GCA_021806055.1 Actinomycetes bacterium
CCGGCCGACGCCTCCGACGAGCTTGCCGCCGGGGTCCTACCCGAGAAGCCCGCCCCGCGTCGCGTGGCCCTCGACGACCTGCTCGCGACCCCGGGCGAGTGGCTGGTCGCCGCACGCGGTGACCAGGTGGCCGTCCTGAGTGGCGACGCCACGCGGGTCGCGCTCGCGCCCCTGCGCGACGTGCTGACGGGCGCGGGCGCGCGGCGCCTGGTGGGCCACGACGTCAAGGAGCTGTACCGGCGGGCCAGCGCCGAGGGGATCGATCTTCGCGATCCGGCGGACGACACACTGATCATGGCCTTCCTGATCGATCCGACGAGCGGCAACTACGCGCTGGACGACCTGGCGCGACGGTTCCTCGGGGTCCGCCTGGCGCCCGACGCGCCGACCCTCTTCGGCGACGTCGACAGTGAGGAGAGCCTGGTGGGCGAGGTGCGCGCGACGGCCCGCCTGCGCGCGGTGCTGCGCGCCGAGTGCACCCGGTGGTCGTTGGACTACGTGTACGACGAGGTCGAGCTGCCCCTGGTGGCCGTGCTCGGGCGCATGGAGGCGGTGGGCGTGCGGGTCGACGTGTCCCTGTTGCGCGCGATCAACCAGGAGTTCGCCCAGGAGGCCGCCGCGTTGGACGCCGAGATCCAGGCGGTGGCCGGGCACCCCTTCAAGGTGAACTCCTCCGCCCAGCTGCAGGCCGTACTGTTCGACGAATTGGGCCTCAGCGCGACCAAGCGCATCAAGACCGGTCACTCCACCGACGCGACGAGTCTCGAGGCGATTCGCGACGAGCACCGCATCGTGGACCTGATCCTGCGCTATCGCGAGGTGGAGAAGCTGCGCAGCACCTACGGCGCGGGGCTCATCGAGTCCGTCGGGCCCGACGGGCGGATCCACGCGACCTTTCGCCAGACGGTGGCGCGCACGGGGCGCCTCTCGTCGGAGAACCCCAACCTGCACAACATCCCGGTGCGCTCCACTGAGGGGCGCCGCCTGCGCTACGCGTTCGTGCCCCGCGAGGGCTGGCGCCTGGCGGTGGCCGACTACAACCAGATCGAACTGCGCATCCTGGCCCACCTGTCCCAGGACGCGGGGCTCCTGGCGGCCTTCGCGGCCGGCGAGGACGTGCACCGCACCATCGCGGCCTCCGTCTTCGGTGTGGCGCGCGAGGCGGTCACCCACGAGCAGCGCGAGCAGGCCAAGGCGGTCTCCTACGGGCTGGCCTACGGCATGGAGGCGTTCGGGCTGAGCCAACGCCTGGGGGTGCCGGTGTCGACCGCGCGTGAGGTCATGGACCGCTACTTCGCGGGATTCCCGAGCCTGCGCGCGTACATGGAGCGCACGGTGGCCGAGATCCGCACCACGGGGTACTCGCGGACGGAGTTCGGGCGGATCCGGCCCTTTCCGGACCTCGCCACGGCCGTGGGCAGCCAGCGCCAGGCCGCCGAGCGCCAGGCGATCAACGCGGGCATCCAGGGCTTGGCGGCCGACATCTTCAAGTCCGCGCTGGTGCGCCTCGATCGCCGGCTGCGTGAGGAGGGCCTCGCGGCGCGGCTCATCCTCCAGGTACACGACGAGGTCCTGGTCGAGGCGCCGCCGCAGGAGGAGACGCGGGTGGGCGCGGCGATCGTCGACGCTCTGACCGGGGCCGCGCAACTCAGCGTCTCGCTCGAGACATCCCTGCACTGGGGGGACAACTGGGCGACCGCTAAGGGATGAGGGTCGCCGCGCGGCGCGCTCGATGCTAGGATTGTCCGTCGGGTCGACACCGGTGACCCGACCCCTACTGGACTAGGTGACCCCGGTGTGGTCGACGTGAAGGTAGTACGAATGTCGGACGGCACCAGCCTCCTCTCCCCCCAGCCCATGGGAACCTTCGACGAGGAGGGCCACTACATTCCGCGGGTCGTGACCGAGGACAACCTCGCCGGCACGGACCTGACCTCGCTGGTCGGTGACAGCGTCCTGGAGTTCGATGACGGTGACCTGGTGACCGGCACCGTCGTCAAGATCGATCGCGACGAAGTCCTCGTGGACATCGGCTTCAAGTCCGAGGGCGTCATCCCCGCGCGTGAGTTGTCGATTCGCAACGACGTGGACCCCCGTGACGTCGTCACGCTGGGCGAGCGCGTGGAGTGCCTGGTCCTGCAGAAGGAGGACAAGGAGGGCCGCCTCGTCCTGTCCAAGAAGCGCGCGCAGTACGAGAAGGCCTGGTCGACCATCGAGGACCTGAAGAACCGCGACGAGGTCGTGAAGGGCGTGGTCATCGAGGTGGTCAAGGGTGGGCTCATCGTGGACATCGGTCTGCGCGGCTTCCTGCCCGCCTCCCTGGTGGAGCTGCGACGGGTTCGTGAGCTGCAGCCCTACATCGGCAAGACGGTCGAGGCCAAGATCATCGAGTTGGACCGCAATCGCAACAATGTCGTCCTCTCGCGCCGGGCCTGGCTGGAGGAGACCCAGAAGGAGCAGCGCGGCGACTTCCTGAACAACCTGAAGCCCGGCGAGCGTCGCCACGGCGTCATCTCGTCGGTCGTGAACTTCGGGGCGTTCGTCGACCTCGGCGGCATGGACGGGCTGATCCACGTCTCAGAACTGAGCTGGAAGCACATCGATCACCCGAGCCAGGTCGTGTCGGTGGGCGACGAGGTCGACGTCGAGGTGCTCGACGTGGACTTCGCCAAGGAGCGGATCTCGCT
>JAJZYE010000004.1 GCA_021806055.1 Actinomycetes bacterium
CGACCTGATGCGCGACCCCGACGCTGGTCGGCTTCGGCGTCCCCCAGGACCGCGCCATCCTCGCCGTTCTCGCCTACCGCCTCGTGAACTTCTGGATCCCGATCCCCGTGGGCGGCGCTGCCTACGCCAGCCTGCAGTGGCGCCGCTCGCGGCCCCCTAGGCCGGCGGACGGGACCGAGCCAACGCCCGGCGCCTGAACTCGGCCTGCGCCGAGAACTGGTCCACCGACTGCACGCGACGCCACCGGCGATCGGTACCGAGGACCCAGGTGAACTCGTCGTCGCGCCACGTGATCTCGAACGCCTCCACCAGCTCGCGCTGCAGCGCCGGGTCCTCGATCGGCACCAGCACCTCGACGCGGCGATCCAGGTTGCGTTCCATGAGGTCCGCGGAGCCGAAGTAGAGCGAGAAGTCGTCGCGACCCGGCTCGCCGAACGCGAAGACGCGCGAGTGCTCGAGGAACTCGCCCACCAGGGAGCGCACGGAGATGTTCTGGGACAGCTGCTCGACGCCGGGGCGCAGGCAGCACAGCGTGCGCACCTCCAGGCGGATAATGGCCCCCGCGTAACTCGCCTCGTAGAGCGCGTCGATCACGGTCGGATCCGTCAGGCCGTTCACCTTGATCGCGATACGCCCGTCGGCCCCGCGGTCGCGCTGGCGGTTGATCAGCTCGACGATGCGCGACCGGGTCATCGTGGGGCTCACGATGATCTTGCTGTAGCCCTCCGTACGCGCGAAGCCGGTCAAGAAGTTGAACAGCTCACCCACGTCGTGGGTGATCGCTGGGTCACAGGTCAGCAGGCCGAAGTCCTCGTAGTCGCGCGCCGTCTTCGAGTTGTAGTTGCCCGTCGCCACGTGCACGTAGCGCGCCGTCACGTCGCCTTCGTTGCGCACGACCAGCGCCGTCTTGGAGTGCGTCTTCAGCCCCACCACGCCGTAGACGACGTGCACGCCCGCGTCCTCGAGGGCCTTGGCCCACTCGATGTTGGCGGCCTCGTCGAAGCGCGCCTTCAACTCGACCAGGGCGACCACCTGCTTGCCCCGTTCGGCGGCGCGGATGAGCGAGCCGACCACCGGCGAGTCGCCCGACGTGCGATAGAGGGTCTGCTTGATGCCCACGACGCGCGGATCGTCGGCCGCCTGGGCGATGAAGGCCTCGACCGAGTCGGTGAAGGACTCGTAGGGGTGGTGCAGCAGGATGTCCCCCGCGCGGATCGCCGCGAAGATGTCACCCACGTGGTCCCCGGCCAGCAGGCGCGGCGGGGTCAACGGCGACCACCCCTCCCCCTTCAGGTCCGGCCGGTCCACCGCGTACAGACCCCAGAGATCGTGCAGGCCCAGTGGGGCGTCGGTGACGTAGACGTTCGAGGGGTCGAGCTCGAGCTGGCCCACCAGCAACGACAGGAAGTCCTCGGGCATCGCGCGCTGCACCTCGACGCGCAGGGCCTCCCCGAAGCGCCGCCGGCGCAACTCGACCTCGAGTGCGACCAGCAGGTCGTCGGCCTCGTCCTCCTCGAGGGTGAGGTCAGCGTTACGGGTAACCCGAAAGAGCGCGACCTCGCCGACGACCATCCCCGGGAAGAGCCGCGCCAGGTTGGCCATGATGAGGTCCTCGAGCAGGCACCACCGCCCCGTCCCCGCGGCCAGGAAGCGGGGCAGGGAGTTGGGCACCTTGACGCGCGCGTGGCGCTCCTCCCCCGTCTGACCGTCAGTGACGGTGACCGCGATGTTGAGTGACAGGTTGGAGATCATCGGGAACGGGTGACCGGGGTCCACCGCGAGGGGCGTCAGGACCGGGTAGACGTGCTCCTCGAAGTAGGTGGTCAGGGTCGCCATCTCCTCGGCGCTCAACTGTGCGTAGTGGACCACGGCGATACCGGCCTCGGCCAGCGCGGGCAGCAGCACGTCGAGCATCAGACGGTCCTGGCGCTCGGTCAGCGCGAGGACGCGCTCGCGGATCGCCGCCAGCTGCTGGCGCGGGCGTACGCCGTCCACGGAGGGGGTCTGCACGCCGGCCGCCACTTTGTCCTCGAGGCTCACCACACGGACCTGAAAGAACTCGTCGATCATGTCGGCGAAGATGGCCACGAACTTGCAGCGCTCCAGGATGGGGAGCCGGCGGTCGGCCGCGAGGTCGAGGAGGCGCGCCCCGAACTCCAGGCGCGACAGTTCACGACTGGAGAACCGCTCGGGCCCGAAGGAGGTCAGGTCAAGGGCCACGACGCGGTCAGTCCTTTCTCACGACGGGAAGGTATTTTCTACCATCGTACGGCTACTGTAAGGGAGTGGCGAAGCACGCAGCGACGATGTCGCGACCGCTCGGACTCCCCGAGGAGCGCGTGTCGCGATCGCGGCCCACCGAACTGTGGCTGATGGTCCTGGCGTGGGTGATCATCACGTCGTTCTACGTCCTGGCGTCGCTGGGCTCCCGGGGGCACATGCCCCACCGGCTCTGGTTCTTCCTCGCGGCGATGGTCACGATCTCCCTGGGACTGCACATCGCGATCCGCCACTACGCGCCGCGCTCCTCCCAGGTCCTGTTGCCGATCGCCACCCTGCTGAACGGGGTCGGCTACGTCGAGATCGCCCGCTGGGACACGAGCCAGGCCACGTACCAGTCGCTCTGGTTCCTCGTGAGCGCCATCGTGGTGATCGTCACCCTCAAGGTCGTGCGCCACGTGAAGGACCTGGACCGCTACCGCTACCTGACCCTGGCCACGGCGGTCATGTTGCTGCTGCTGCCCCTAGTGCCCGGCCTGGGCGTCTCGATCTACGGTGCGCGCCTGTGGGTCGCGCTCGGGCCCATCTCCTTCCAGCCGGTCGAGGTCGCCAAGATCCTCCTCGCCTTCTTCTTCGCCTCGTACTTCGCCGCCAACCGCGAACTGCTCTCCACCCCCACCCAGCGCCTCGGCGACCGCCTGATCGTGCCGCCGCGCACGCTGCTGCCGATCCTGGTCGCCTGGATCGCGGCCATGGGGATCCTGGCGGTCGAGAACGACATCGGCTTCGCACTGCTGCTCTTCGCGCTCTTCCTCGCGCTGCTCTGGGTGGCCACCGGCCTCAAGACCTACGTCGTGCTCGGTCTGGGCCTGTTCGCCGGCGGTTCACTGCTCGCGGCGAACTTCTTCCCCCAGGTCCAGCAGCGCGTCAGCCTGTGGCTGGACCCGTGGTCCGCCGCCAACTTCAACTTCTCCCACCAGCTCGCCTACGGCTGGTACTCCCTCGCGGCGGGCGGCGTGGCCGGTACCGGCCTCGGGCTGGGTCAGTCGGGCACGGTGCCGGACATCACCTCGGACATGATCTTCGCCGCCGTGGGCGAGGAGCTCGGGCTGCTCGGCGTGCTCCTCGTCCTCGCGCTCTTCGCCCTGTTCGTCGGCGAGGGCTTTCGCATCGCCCAGCGCGCCCACTCGGACTACGTGCGCCTCGCCGCGGTCGCGCTGACCGCCACCGTGGGCATCCAGGCGTTCGTGATCATGGCGGGCATCGTGCGCCTGCTGCCCTTCACGGGCATCACGCTACCCTTCATGGCCTACGGGGGCAGTTCACTGGTCGCGAACTACTTCATCGTGGCCCTGCTGCTGCGGATATCGGACGAGAACAGCATCGAACGACGCGGCGGCGAGGTCCACGCCATCGTGTTCGCTCACGACTGAGCGGCCACCAGGA
Organism: Actinomycetes bacterium; assembly: GCA_021806055.1. Classification (GTDB taxonomy): domain Bacteria; phylum Actinomycetota; class Acidimicrobiia; order Acidimicrobiales; family RAAP-2; genus RAAP-2. The sequence goes on from JAJZYE010000004.1 coordinate 3,667, forward strand.
CCTCCTCCGCGCACAGGATCGGGGCGATGACGGGCTGGCGCAGCGCCACCACGAGGGCGTCACTGGTGCGACAGTCGACGTGCATCACGCCCGCGGGTGCCATGAGGTCCAGCTGCGCGTAGTAGACGCCCTGGTCCAGGCGCACGATGCGCGCGGCTACCACGTCGCAGCGAAGCCGCGCCACGATCTCGCAGAGCAGCTCGTGGGTCGTGGGGCGCCGGCCCTTCACGTTCTCCAGCGCGGCGTGAAGAGCCTGCGCGTCGGGCAGCGCCACGGGGATCGACAGGCTGCGGTAAGGCAGTTCCTGCTCCATGAGATGCACGTGGGGCGAGGGGTCGCCTAGATCGAACACGACGGACTCCACCGACATCACGCGGAAGTCGGCCGCGTCCGGGATGACGACCTCGTCGGACGCGACGTCGGGGGCCGCCCCGTCGGTGGCCGGCTCGCCACTGGGGTGGGTCGTGTCGTCGGCCGCGTCGTCGAGCAGCGGATCCACTAGCTCCCCATCCGGCGCGACACGGAGAGCACCAGCCCTCCGGCACTGAAGAAGACCAGCGACGCCGATCCCCCGTAACTGAGGAACGGGAGCGGGATGCCCGTCACCGGCATGATGCCCATGGTCATGCCGATGTTCTCGAAGCAACTGAACGCGAAGAAGATGAACACTCCCAGGCACAGCACGCGGCCCATGACGTCCTTGGCGGCCCGGCCAATGGCGTACATCCGCCAGGCGACGAACGCCAACAGCAGGATGATCACCACGGAGCCGATGAAGCCCAACTGCTCGCCGATGGCGGTGAAGATGAAGTCGGTGCGCTGCTCGGGGACGTAGCCGAGAACGGTCTGCAGCCCCCGAAAGAGACCCGCTCCGTGCCACCCTCCCGAGCCGATGGCACTCTTCGCGTTGTCGACCTCGTAGATGAGCGGCGCCATCGCGGGGTTGGTGGAGTTCTGGTTGAGGAAGGACACGAAACGATCGACCTGGTACTTGTGCAGCAGGTCGAAGTAGATCGCCGCCGTCACCCCGAGCGAGCCGACGACCGCGAGGAAGGTCATGAAGCGCGGCGGCACACCCGCGATGACCATCATGGCCGCCACCACCAGCACGATGATGATGGCGGTGCCCAGGTCCGGCTGGAGCACGATCATGACCAGCGGGGCCGCACCCATCGTGAGGATTCGCGTCACGTCGTACATGGTGAGCCCGTCGGGTCGCCGGTGCACGTACGTGGCGATTGCCAGCACCAGGATCAGCACCGTGAACTCGCTCGGCTGGATCTGAATGAGGCCGAGGTTGTACCAGCGCTGGGCCCCCAAGGAACTCTGGCCGACCACGAACACCCCGGCCAGTGCGAACAGCGCGATCACGTAGAGCGGCGTGGCCACTATCTCGAATCGTCGGTAGTCGAAGCGCGAGATGGCGTACATGACGACGATGCCGATCACCACGAAGAGGCCCTGGCGTTCCAGGTAGTAGTGCGGGTTGTAGCCCGCGTCGACCAGCGGGGTGCGCGTCGCGCTGTAGATCATCCCGGCCCCGATCACGCCGAGCAGGGACATCGCGAGAAAGAGGCCCCGGTCGAAGGACTCGCGCCCGCGCACCTTGGCGCCGATGGCCGCGAGGGCGTCGCTCACGACACCGCCTCCAACAACGTCGCGCCGTCGATGGGTTCCTGGAACCACCACTGCATCTGGCGCGCCGCCTGGTACGCGAGCATGGCCAGTCCGTTGGTCGTCGCGCAGCCCACGGCGTCGTAGAGGGCGCGCCACGGCGACGTGCGCGGCGCGTACGTGATGTCGACCGCGATCGTCTCGGGCCCCACCCCGCCGAGGACGTCATCGTCCTCGTCGCGACCGGCCACCGGCACCGTGTTCACGACCAGGTCGACCGGCTCGTCGCGTCGTGTCGGGGGACGCACCACGTCGTAGTGCTGCGCCAGCCACTGCAGATTGGTCGCGTTGCGCGCGTGCACGACCACCTCGCCCGCCCCGGCGGTGGCGAGGGCGTCCACGATCGAACGGGCCGCTCCTCCCGCACCGAGTACCACGACTCTCGTCCCGGACGCGTCGAAGCGGAACTCGTCACTCAGGGCGTCCAACAGCCCCTGGCCGTCGGTGTTCGCCCCGTGCAGACGGCCGTCGTGCCACCACAGCGAATTCACCATTCCGGTGCGCGTGGCCACGGCGTCCAGTCGGTCGCACAGCGTCGCCACCGCGCCCTTCAGCGGCATCGTCACCGACGCCGCGTCGAGTCGCGCCCCGAGCAGCGCCGTCACCCTCGTGCTCTCGTCCTCTCGCACCTCGACGCGCTGGCTCGAGCCCGACAGACCGGCGAGGGCCAAGCCGGCCTCGTGCAACTGCGGCGAGAGCGAGTGGCTCACGGGGTAGCCCAGGACCGCCAGGCGCCAGTTCATTTGACCCCCGACGTCGCGAGCCGACGTTCGTTGGCCAGCTGCCGGGAGAAGGTCGACGCGAAGGCCTCGTCGCCGCGCTGGTTCACCACCGTGAAGTAGAGCCACGGCCCCGCTGGCGCGTGCAGCACCGCCGTCAGTGCCGTGGCCGACACGGTGCAGATCGGCGTCGGGGTGAGTCCGTCGTGCAGGTACGTGTTGTAGGGGGTGGGGTTCTGGAGCATGGCGTGCGTCACGACGCCGCCGTCGCGTCCGAGCGCGTACAGCACCGTGGAGTCCATCTGGAGGGGACCCCCGCGCGCTAACCGGTTGAGGATCACCCGCGCGACCTTGGGCATGTTCCTAGCGTAGTACCCCTCCTTTTGGACGATGGAGGCGGCGATGACCACCTGATAGGCGCTCAACCCGTCGACCGTGGTGGAGGGCGTCAGGCCCACGGCCCGCGCCTCGCGCGCGAACCCCTCGGCCATGGCGTCCAGGACCTGTCGCGGCGACTCCGACGGGGTCACGACGTAGCGGCCCGGACCAATCAGCCCCTCCAGGGACCCCGCGGGGTGGTAGGAGCTCGCCGCGGCGGCGCGCGCGGCGTCACCGAGGAACGCCTGGGCGAACGGCGCCCCCCGGTCGGTCGAGAGCTGAGCCGCGACCTCGCGCACCGTGAGGCCGGGCTCCACGACCACCACGGCGCTCGAGCGAGCCAGGACGAACACCACCACCGCCCAGGACACGCCCACGACCAGGACGACTACGACCAGGGCGATCGCGACCACCGCGCCCCCACGTCGGAACACGCGACTAGTCACGGCGCGCGTCGAGGTAGCTCTGCAGCAGGATCACGGCGGCGGCGCTGTCGACCCGAGTGCGCTGGGCGCTCGCGCGATGGCCCGCCTGGCGCAGCGCCCTGGACGCCTCGTGGGTCGTGAGCCGCTCGTCCCAGCGCACGACCTCGATCGACGCGGCGCGCGCGCGCAGCTCCTCGGCGAACGCTCCCGCGAGGTCGGTGCTCGACGTCGCGCGCCCCGACAGCGCCACCGGGTGGCCCACGACCACGGTCGTGACCTCCTCGTCGGCGATGAGGTCGGCCAGTGTGCCCACGAGACGCTCGTCCACCGCCAGCGCGGGCCGCGGGAAGGCCATCGTCCGCCGCGAGTCGCTCACCGCGACGCCACAGCGTCGACTCCCGGGGTCGAGCCCCATCACCCGGCCCACGGACCTACAGCGCCGTGGCGGCGGCCAGTACCCGGTCCACGCCGTCGACGTCGCGACCCCCGGCCAGCGCCAGACGTGCGGACCCGCCACCACCGCCGCCGACCAGCAACGCCAGTTCGCGCACCACTCGCTGGGCGTCCACGCTCTCGTCCGAGGCCACCGCAATGGAGGCCTTATCACCCTGCGCGCCGGCCACCACCACCACGCGTCGGCCGCGGCGCTGCAGGTCACCGGCCAGTGTTCGCAGCTGCTCACCGGGGTAGCCGTCGACGCGCGCGACTACCCGATCACCCTGGGCCGCGCGATCCAGCTCGTCGGCCAGCGAGGCCAGGGCGCGCTGGCGCAGCGCGGCGACCTCGCGCTCGACGTCACGCTGGTGCTCGATCAAGCGTTCGAGTGACGGCACTACGTCCTCGGCCGAGGTCTTGAGCAACGTCGCCACGGACGCCAGCGCCGACGCCATCGCCGACGTGCGGCGCTGCGCACCCATCGCGCTCACCGCCTCGAGACGGCGCGTGTTGGCGCCGATCGAGGCCTCGCCGACGATCTGGATCTGGCCGATGTCGCCGAGGCGTTCGACGTGCGTACCCCCACAGAACTCGAGACTGTGCGCGCCCGCGCGCACCACACGCACCCGCTCGCCGTACTTGTCGCCGAAGAAGGCGATCGCGCCCATCCGCTGGGCCTCCTCCTTGGTCGTCTGCACTGTCGCCACCTCGTCATTGGTGACGACGTCGGTGTTGACCATCGTGAGCACGGCCTCACTCTCGGCGGGCGCGAGGGGCGAGCCGTGCGAGAAGTCGAAGCGCAATCGGTCCGGCCCCACGAAGGACCCCTGCTGGCGCACGTGATCGCCGAGGACACTGCGCAGGGCGGCGTGCAGCAGGTGGGTCGCGGTGTGATTGCGTCGTGTCGCCTCGCGGCGCGCGGCGTCGATCGTGGCCACCGCCACCTGACCCGGCACGATCTCCCCGCTGAGTCGTCCGCGGTGCGCGATCAACCCCCCGGCGACACTCTGGGTGTCGTCGACCTCGAGGCGACCCGTCTCGGTCACGATCGTCCCCGTGTCGCCCACCTGGCCACCCGCCTCGGCGTAGAACGGCGTCGCCTCCACAAACAGTTCCACCACGCCGCTCTCGTCGCGCAGCACGGCCAGCACCGTCGTCTCGATGCTGTAGCGACTCACGTCACGCCCCACGAAGGGCGTCACGCCGTGACGCTCCACGAGCGTGCGGTAGTGGGCGTCGTCGGCGGCGCGCAACGTCTTGGCCGCTGCCCGCGCCCGAGCACGCTGGGCGGACATCGCCGCGTCGAACTCGGCCCGCGCCACGCTCAGGCCCGACTCGGCGACGACCTCTGCGGTGAGCTCCACCGGGAAGCCGTGCGTATCGTGCAGGCGAAAGGCCACGTCGCCGGGAAAGACCGTCTCACCCCGGGCCATGACCTCGTCGCGCGCCTCGTCGAGCAGGGCCATCCCCGTGCGCAGGGTGCGCGCGAAGGCGGCCTCCTCGCGTTCGAGCACCGACACGATCAGGTCGCGGTCGCTCTCGAGGATCGGGTAGGCCGACGCCATTTTGGCGATCGTCGCGTCCACCAGCGCCTCGCTGAGGGGCTGATCGGCCCCCGCACGCCGCGTCGCGAGGACCGCCCGGCGAATCAGACGGCGCAGCACGTAGCCCCGACCCTCGTTGGAGGGCAGGACACCGTCCGCGACCAGCATCGTCATCGCCCGACCGTGCTCGGCGATCCGCCGTATCGCCACGTCCGTCGACTCGTCACGCCCGTAGGGGGTGCCGACCGCGCGCGCGGCCGCCTCGAGCAGCGGCGCGAAGAGGTCGGTGGCGAAGACCGACTCCACGCCGTTCAGAATCGACAGCACGCGCTCGAAGCCCGCCCCGGTGTCGATGTTCTTGGTCGGCAGGTCGCTCAGCGTCCCTCCCGGGCCCTTGTCGTACTGCATGAACACCAGGTTCCAGAACTCGATGAACCGGTCGTCCCCACCGAACGCGGGCCCCCCGTCGGCGCCGAAGTCGGGACCCTTGTCGTAGAAGATCTCCGAACAGGGTCCGCACGGCCCCCGCTCCCCCATCGACCAGAAGTTGTCCTCGTCGAGACGTTGAATGCGCTCGGGGCGCACACCCACCAGGTCGCGCCACAACTCCTCGGCCTCGTCGTCGGTCGTGTGCACGGTGACCCATAGCCGTTCCGGATCCAGTCCGAAACCCTCGGTGATCAGTCCCCAGGCGAACGTGATGGCGTCCGCCTTGAAGTAGTCGCCGAACGAAAAGTTCCCCATCATCTCGAAGAACGTCAGGTGTCGCTGCGTCGTACCGATGATGTCGATGTCGGGCGCGCGAAAGCACTTCTGAATCGACACCGCCCGGGGGTGAGGGGGGACCTCCTCCTGCAGAAAATAGGGCTTGAAGGGCACCATGCCCGCGATGGTGAACAGGAGAGAAGGGTCGTGGGGGATCAGGCTCGCCGACGGCACCACGAGGTGCCCACGGTCGGCGAAGTACTGCAGAAACGTTGTGCGCAGTTCGGCGGATTCCACGGAGTCACTCTACCGGCGGCCCGTTCGGGTCCGGGTCCGGCAGCCCGTTCGGGTCCGGGTCGCGCGACGACCGGCGTTCACGCCACGCGCGCACCAGAGCGCCCTCCGCTCCGTGGGACGTGGGCCCGTAGAACGCGTGTCCCACCAGATCGTCGGGCAGGTACTGCTGATCCACCCAGCCACTCGCGGCGTCGTGGGGGTACTCGTAGCCCACCCCGTGACCCAGGCTCGACGCGCCGCGGTAGTGGGCGTCGCGGAGGGCCGATGGCACCTGCGTCGAGTCACCCGCGCGCAGTGCCCCCTCGGCGGCGGCGAGGGCCCGCGTGGCCGAGTTGCTCTTGGGGGCCAGGGCCAGGGCCAGCGTGGCGTGGGCCAGGGTGAGTCGCGCCTCGGGCAGCCCGACGAACTCCACCGCCTGCGCGGCGGCCTGGGCCAGCACCAGGGACGAAGGATCGGCCAGCCCGACGTCCTCGCTCGCCAGGATCACCAGGCGCCGCGCCAGGAAGCGGGCGCTCTCCCCCGCCTCCAGCAGGGCCACCATCCAGTAGAGAGCGGCGTCGGGATCCGAACCGCGCACCGACTTGATAAAGGCACTGATCTGGTCGTAGTGCGTGTCGCGCGACTGGTGCACGAGACGTCCGTCACGCGCGAGCGCCACGTGCTCGCGCGTGACCACCACCTCCCCGGACCCGGAATCGGCCAACACCACGGCGGTGTCGAGCGTCGTGAGCGCCGCGCGCGCGTCGCCCTCGGCCGTGGCCACCAGGGCCGCGGCCACTTCCTCGCCCAGCACGACGCCGCGCACGCGCGCGCCACGCCGGCACAGTTCCTCGAGGTCCTCGTCGCGCAGCGGGGTCAGGCGCCACAGCGTGCAGCGGCTCATCAGCGCCGCGTTGACCTCGAAGAACGGGTTCTCGGTCGTCGCGCCGATCAGCACGATGGCGCCCGTCTCGCTCGCCGGCAGCAGGAGGTCCTGCTGGGACTTGTTGAAGCGGTGAACCTCGTCGATGAACAGCGCCGTGCGCACACTGCGCTCGGCCAAGCGCTGCCGCGCTCTCTCCAGGGCCTCGCGCACGTCGCGCACGCCCGCGCTCACCGCCGAGAGGCTCTCCAACTCGTACCCGGCGGTCTCGGCGGCGATTCGCGCCAGGGTGGTCTTGCCCGTGCCGGCAGGACCCCACAGTATCGACGAGCCCAGGCGACCGGACTCGGCCAGACGCCGCAGGGCGGCGCCCGGCGCGGCCAGGTGATCCTGACCGACCACGTCGTCGAAGCGGCGCGGGCGCAACGTTTCGGCGAGCGGCGCAAGGCGCGCCAGGCGCTCGGCCAGGGCGTCGTCAAAGAGCGACGTGGCCTAGCCCTTCACGAGGGGTGCCAGGCGCAGCTCACGCAACTGCCGAACCGTGATGGCCTTGGGCGCCCCGGTCATGAGATCGGTCCCCGACTGGGTCTTCGGGAAGGCGATGACCTCGCGAATGTTCTCCTCGCCCGCGAAGATCGCGACCAGACGATCGATGCCGAAGGCGAAGCCCGCGTGCGGCGGCGCGCCGTAGCGAAAGGCTCCGAGGAGGAAGCCGAAGCGGCTCTCGGCCACGTCGTCGCTGATCCCCAGGGCCCGGAAGATCCGCGACTGGACATCGGCCCGGTGGATCCTCACCGATCCGCTCCCGAGCTCCCAGCCGTTCAGGACCAGGTCGTACGCCTGAGAGCGCACGCGCAGCGGGTCGCTCTCGAGCACGTCCAGGTCGTCGAGGTGGGGCATGGTGAAGGGGTGGTGGGCGGCCATCACGTTGCCGTCCTCGTCGATCCCCTCGAACATCGGGAACTCGGTGACCCACAGGTAGCGGTGTGGCCCCTCGCTCACCGGCGGCGAGCCCAGGGTCACGCGCAGCGCCCCCAGCACGCGACACGCCACGTCGTACTCGTCGGCGACAGCCAGGACCAGGTCGCCCGGGACCGCGCCGTCCACCGCCGCGATGGCCGCGCTCTCGGCCTCGGTCAGGAACCGCGCCAGCGGTGAGTCGAGTCCGTCGGCGGTGATCCGGAACCACGCGAGCCCCTTCGCCCCGATCTCGCGGGCGTACTCGGTGAGCTGATCGAGCCGGTGACGGGTCAACGCCGCGCCGTCGGGGACCCGCAACGCCTTCACCGTCGGTGCGGCGAAGGCCCGCAGCGAGGTGGTGGCGAACACCGGCGAGAGATCCTGGAGGGTCATGGCGAAGCGCAGGTCCGGCTTGTCCGTGCCGTACCGATCACGGGCCTCGGCCCAGGTCATCGTCGGGATCGACGCCGGTCGCACGCCCGTCGCCACCTCGGCGGCGTCGAGCACCGCGCGCGACACGAAGCGCATGACGTCCTCCTGGGTCACGAAGCTGGCCTCGAGGTCGAGCTGGGTGAACTCGAACTGACGATCAGCGCGCAGGTCCTCGTCACGCAGGCAGCGCGCGATCTGGTAGTAGCGGTCCATGCCACCAACCATGAGCAGCTGCTTGGCAATCTGGGGGCTCTGGGGCAGCACGTAGAAGTCACCGGGGTGCAGGCGCGACGGTACCACGAACTCGCGCGCCCCCTCGGGCGTGGGGGCCCACAGCAAGGGCGTCTCCACCTCGCAGAAGCCCTGCGCGTCCATCGCCTCGCGCAGGGCGCGGTTCACGCGCGCGCGCAGGCGAAGGTTGCGCGCGAGCGATCCCCGGCGCAGGTCTACGAAGCGCCATCGCAGCCGCAGAGCCTCGTCCACCTCCACGCGCTCGTCGAGGGGAAACGGTGGCGTCTCGGCCACCGACAACACCTCTACGGCACAGTCGGTCAGCTCGATCGATCCCGTCGCGAGGTGGTCGTTGCGCGTCCCTTCGGGTCGCGCCGCCACCGTACCGGTGACGCGCACCACCGACTCGGGACGCACGTCCAGCGTGCCCTCGATCACCGCCTGGAGCAGTCCGGAGTAGTCACGAAGGTCCAAAAACGCCAGGTGCTCGCCGTGTTCGCGTCGTCGGGCCACCCACCCGCACACGCTCACGCGTCGCCCCACGTCGTCGCTGGTCAGGGTGGCGCACAGGGAGTCGCGCATGGTGGTGGCTTCGTCGTCTGGGGTCATCCTCGTCACTTCGTCAGTAGTCGGGTCAGCGTCGCGACGAGATCGTGACGCGCCACCACGTGCTGGGGCGTGTCCTCCTCGGAGCGCAGGTCCCTAATCGTAACCTGGCCGGCCGCCTCCTCCCGCGGTCCCACGAGCACGGCCAGGCGCGCCCCCGAACGGTCCGCGGTCCTCATCTGCGCCTTCATCGATCGCCCGTCGTAGGCGCGATCCGCCGCGAACCCGGCGCCCCGCAAGTCATCCAACACCGTGGTAGCCACGTCGTGACCGGTCGTGTCCACGACGAAGGCGTCCAGCGTGCGACGCACCAGAGGCGACACCTCACCCTCGGCCGCGAGGGCCAACAGGAGCCTCTCCACCCCGCTGGCGAAGCCGATGCCGCTGGTCGGCGGGCCCCCGAGCTGTTCGGCGAGCCCGTCGTAACGGCCGCCGCCGCCGATGGCGTTCTGCGCTCCATCGAGCGCGTCGGCGATGAACTCGAAGGTCGTGCGCGTGTAGTAGTCGAAGCCGCGCACCAGGCGTGGATCGCGCGTGGACGCCACGCCCAGCTGCGCGAGCCCCTCGGTCACCTTCGCGAAGTGCGCGCGGCAGTCGTCGCAGAGGTAGTCCGGCAGCTGGGGTCCGCCGGCGGTCACCGCCACGCACTCGGCGCGTTTGCAGTCCAGGAGACGCAGGGGGTTGAGGCGCCACCCCTCGCGGTGCTCGTCGCACAGGCGCGACGCATTCGCCGCCAGGTGGGCGCTCAGTGCCGCGACGAAGCGACCGCGGCACTCATCGTGGCCCATCGAGTTGATCACCAGGCGCACGCGCGTGAGGCCGAGGCTCTGGAAGAAACGCCAGGCCAGCACGATGACCTCCACGTCCAGCGCGGGGTCGTCGGTCCCCAACGCCTCGACGCCGAGCTGGTGGTGCTGACGGTAGCGCCCGGCCTGGGGGCGCTCGTAGCGAAAGGCGGGCGTCACGTACCACGCCTTCCACGGCGTCACCGGCTGATGCTGCACGAACGCCCGCACGACCGACGCCGTCCCCTCGGGGCGCAGCGCGTAGCGCCGGCCGCCGCGGTCCTCGAACACGTACATCTCCTTGGTCGCCACCTCGCTGTGCTCGCCGATGCCGCGGTTGAAGACGCCCACGTCCTCGAACATCGGCGTCAGCACCAGGGAGAACCCGTAGCGGTAGGCGAGCTGGGCGAAGGTGGCGATCAGCCCCTCCCACCGGGCTGACTCCGGAGCCAGGACGTCGTGGGTCCCCACCGGAGCGCGCAGGGCGGACGCGTCGTTCATGACGACTTGTTCTGACCGGGGAGCTGGCGAAACGCGTCGAAGACGCCGTCGACCGACTTGAGGGCCGCGAGGAGGCTGGAGAGATGCGCGGGGTCGGCCAACTCCACGTCAAAGACCATGCGCACGATCCGCGACCCCGAGGTCGTCGTGGAGCTCGACATGATGTTCAAGTGATACTCGGCCACCACCTTGGACACGTCCAGGAGTAGTCGCGAACGGTCGAAGGCCAGGATCTCCAGAACCGCCCGGTACTGTCCGCTGGCTCCGGCGTCCCACTCCACGTCGATGACGCGCTCGCCGAGGCGCCGGGCCAGCGCCACCGCGTTCGAGCAGTCGTCGCGGTGCACCGACACGCCCCGGCCCTGCGTGATGAAGCCCATGATCGGATCACCGGGAACCGGCGAGCAGCACCGGGCGAGGTGCACCATGACGTCGTCCAGGCCCTCGACGTACACGCCGGCCGAACGCGGCCGCGCACGCGTCGAGCGCGGGGCCTTGGCCACCGTGGTCGGCAGCTGCTCCGCGTCGCCCCCGTGCAGTTCGCGGTCGAGGCGCTGGACCACGGCGAGGGCGGAGATCTGGCCCGAGTCGATCGCCTGGAAGAGCGAGTCCAGGTCGTCGAGCGACAGCGACGCGATCACGGCGTCGAGCGCGCTCGACGCCAGCGACGTCGCGATGGGCATCCCCTCGCGGCGCAGGGCCCGTACGAGCTCCTCGCGACCGCCCTCGATCGCGTCTTCGCGCCGCTCACGCTGAAACCACTGTCGAATCTTGGAGCGAGCCCTCGACGACTTGACGATCTTCAGCCAGTCCCGCGACGGGCCGGCCGACTCGCTGCGGCTCGTCACGATCTCCACCACGTCCGCCGAGTGCAGCGTGGTGTCCAGAGGCACGAGCCGCCCGTTGACCTTCGCGCCGACGCAGTGGTGGCCCACCTCGGTGTGCACCGCGTAGGCGAAGTCGATCGGCGTCGCCCCCTCCACCAGGGCGATGACGCGCCCCTTGGGGGTGAACACGTAGACCTCGTCGTGGCCGAGGTCGAGCTTCAGCGCCTCGAGAAAGGCGATCGGGTCACGCTCCTCCTCCTCGACGTCCGCCAGGCGCTGCATCCACGCGATCTCCTTGGTCGACGCCCCCTCCTTGTACACCCAGTGCGCGGCGATGCCGAACTCCGCGCGCCGGTGCATCTCCTGCGTACGCACCTGCACTTCCACCGACTTGCCGCGCGGCCCGATCACGGTGGTGTGCAGTGACTGGTAGAGGTTGAACTTGGGCGAGTTGATGTAGTCCTTGAAACGCCCCTGTACCGGCGACCACAGTGCGTGAATCGCTCCGAGCACCGCCCAGCACTCGCGCTCCTGCTCGACAATGACCCGCAAGCCCACCAGATCGAAGATGTCGTCGAACTCCTTGCCGCCGATGACCATCTTCTCGTAGATGCTCCACAGGTGCTTCGGACGACCGCGCACCTCGGCGTGGATGTCGAAGTCGCGCAACTTCGCCTCCAGGGTGCTCATCACCTCTTCGAGGTACGCCTCGCGCTCGGGCTGGCGGGTGGCCACCATCTGCTCGATCTCGGCGTAGCGCTTGGGGTGCAGCGTGGCGAAGCTCAGGTCCTCCAACTGCCACTTGACCTGCTGGACCCCCAATCGGTGCGCGAGGGGGGCGT
>JAJZYE010000263.1 GCA_021806055.1 Actinomycetes bacterium
GACGCTCTTCCGATCTGCTGTGGGCGAGATAAACGGGCGTTAAAAGTTGGCGTCGACCCGGTGGCGTCGCTACGATCACCAGTGGCGCGGTGATCGTGGTCAACGGTCCCCGCGGCGATCGAGGAGGTGTCGTGCTCCGACGAGTGTCGGCCGGGGTGCTGGCGGCGCTGCTCTCGTTGGCCAGTGTCGCCGCGAGTCCCGCGGCGGCTGTCGCCAAGCCCGCCCGGCTGCTCGTCCCCCCCGGGGCGCGCGTCCTCTACTGGAGCTACTCGATGCCGCTCCCCGGGGGGGCGCGCTACGGCACGATGACGATCACCAACCGATCGGTCATCGCGCGCGTTCGTGATCTCATCAACGCGATACCCGTGTCGTCGTACCCCGCGCAGCAGGTGTGCCCGCAGGACCGCATGGTCCCGTACATCGTGCGCTTCTCGATGTCGCGCCCGGCCGCCGCGTTCACGACGGTCGTCTTCCAGTTGGGCGGGTGCCCCGCCGCGACGCTGTACCAGCACGGCGTGGCCCAGCGGCCCACCCTCGGCGGATGGACACTGCCCCGCCTCTACGCGGCGATCCAGCGCGTGATCGCGCCGCACGGCCAGCCGCTCGCCTGAGCCGGGGAGGGATTGACGCGTGGTGTGACTTAGGTTAGCCTAAGCGAAGTCCACGGTTGGGCGACGCGAGAGGCCCCATGATCCCCACCTTCGTCATCTTCCTGCGCGAGGGGATCGAGGCCTCGATGATCGTCGCGATCCTGCTCGCGTACCTCCGGCGCACCGGCCAGCGTCGACACTTCCGTGACGTGTACGTCGGGGTCGCGGCGGCGCTCGTGCTCGTGCTCGGCGGGGGCATTGCGGCGTTCTTCCTGATTAAGCAGTACGAAGGGTCGAACGTCCAGACGTACTTCGAGACGGGTACGTACCTACTCGCGGCCGCGGTGCTGACCTACATGACCTTCTGGATGCAGCGTCACGCGCCCGACCTGTCTCGCGAGCTCGAGCGACGCAGTGAACGGGCACTCTCGCGCGGTACGCGCTGGGGTCTCGGGGTGCTGGCCTTCCAGGCGGTGGGTCGCGAAGGTCTCGAGACAATGGTGTTCACGCTGGCCATCGTCTTCGCGAGCTCGCGTCAGGCGGCCACCCCGGTACACGGCAACCTGTTGTGGCTGGGCGCCGCCCTGGGCCTGGTCGTGGCGCTGGGACTCGCGGTAGCGATCTACCGGATCGGCGCGCGGCTGAACCTTCGGCGGTTCTTCCGGATACTGGGCACCACGCTGATGGTGTTCGCGGCCGGGCTGCTCGCCGACGCCGTGGAGAACCTGCAGCAGCTGCACTGGCTGCCCGTGGGCACGCACGTGCTGTGGAACTCGACGGGCGTGGTGTCTGAGGCGTCGAGTATTGGCGACGTGCTGCACTCGCTCGTGGGCTACGCCGATCGGCCGACCGTACTGCAGGTCGTGGTCTGGCTGGGGTACCTGGTGGCGAGTACCGTCGTATTCATGCACGGCGGTCGGCGGGGCGGCTCACGGCCCCGCGCGGTCGCGGGCGCGAGTGGGCCGGCGGCGCGCCCCGGCGACGACCAGGAGAGTGATCGTGTCGAGTAACAACTCCGCGACGGTCGACCGCTACCTCGAGGCCATCTACTACATCTCCTCGGAGGGGGAGGTGGTGCGACCGGGCCGCCTCGCGACGTGGCTGTCGGTCAGCGCGCCGACCGTCTCCGAGGCGCTCCAGCGACTCCAGCGCGACGGGTGGGTGAAGGTGGAGACGGACCGTAGCGTGGTGCTGACCCCGGTGGGCCTCGCGGCCGCCTCAAACTTGGTGCGTCACCACCGGATCCTCGAGCGGTGGCTGACCGACGGGCTGGGCCTGGACTGGGCCACGGCCGACGACGAGGCCGATCGGCTGTCCTCGGCGATCTCGGACTTCCTGATCGACCGGATCGACGCGTCGCTGCACCGACCCCTGACCTGCCCCCACGGGAACCCCATTCCGGGACGCGAGGCCCCCTACGGTGAGTTGGCGGCGCTGGCCGACCTGCGTACGGGTGCGTCCGCGGTGATTCGGCGCATCTCGGAGCTGGCGGAGCACGACGCGCGCGACGTGCTGTTGATGCTCGCCGGACACGAGATCGCCGAAGGCAGCCCGGTCTACGTCGCCGACTCCGAGCCGGACTCGCGTGAGGTGTCGTTGATCATCGCGGGCAAGGCGGTGCGCCTGTCCGTGGACCTGGCGCGGCTGATCTGGGTGGAGGTCGCCGCGTGACCCGTGCGGCGTGTGGGACCGGTTGGTTGCCTCGCCGCGCGACGCACTGTGACGGGTGAGACCGGGCGCCGCCCCGGTACGCTGAGCGGGGTCCGTGGCCGGCGACCTGCGTGCGCCACCCGATGCGAGGAGTCCCGTGGTTCGCCGATGGTGCAGTGTGGTAGTCGGCGCTCTGCTCGCCGTGGGCGCCCTCGCCGGACCGGTGGGCGCGGCGCCGCGACCCACCTTCGTGGCGCTCGGCGACTCCTACTCCTCGGGGGCCGGCCTCGCGCCCTTCGACGCGGGGTCCGGCTCGTGCGCTCGCTCGCCCCGCGCCTACCCGTCGCTCGTGGCGCGCTCGCTCGCGCGTGACCAGTTCGTCTTCGTCGCGTGCTCGGGTGCGACGATCGACCAGATCATCGGTCAGCTCAGTACGGCGCGCG
>JAJZYE010000264.1 GCA_021806055.1 Actinomycetes bacterium
GACTTCCTGCGACAGCACATCGACCAGGCCGGCACGGTGCCACTCTGTGGCAACTCGATCGGCACCGATCGACGATTCCTCCAGGCCTACATGCCGACGCTCGAGGCGTTCTTCCACTACCGCAACCTCGACGTCTCCACCTTGAAGGAGTTGGCCCGGCGCTGGAATCCCGAGGCACTCACGACGATGCCCGTCAAGGCGACGACACACCGAGCGCTCGACGACATACGCGAGTCCATCGCCGAGCTCGTGCACTACCGCGCGACGCTCTTCGCGCCGCCGGCCACGCCGTAAGTGAACGAGCCTGGCGCGACGCTGGCCGCGGTCACGGCGGCGATGACCGCTCCCGGTGAGCTCTTCGAGACCGAGCGGACCTCGGTGGGCGGCGTCGACATGACCGTCTGGCGCCACGCACCACGATCGCTTCGCGATGTGCTGGAGTCGTCACGACGCCACGGTGAGCGCGACTTCCTCGTCTACGGCGACCAGCGTCTGAGCTTCGACGTGCACTACCGCGTGGCGTCGACCCTGGCGCGACGACTGAGCGAGACGGGAGTCCACCGCGGCACGCGCGTCGCTCTCATCGCGCGAAACCTTCCCGAATGGGTGAGCGCGTTCTGGGGCGCCGCCGTCCTCGGCGCGCTGGTCGTACCCCTCAACGCCTGGTGGAGCAGTGACGAGCTGCGCTACGGCCTTGCGGACTCCGCGAGTGCCGTGGCCTTCGTGGACGCCGAGCGGCTCGAACGGGTGCTCCCCTTCGCCGACGACCTCGACGAACTCACGACCCTGGTCGTACTCGACGCGCGCGAGGGCCAGGTGCTGACGTCGCTCACCCGCGTGCGCGTGGTCGCCTTCGCCACCTTCCTTGGGGAGGTGAGCCCCGACGCGACGCTGCCCGAGGTCGTGATCGAGCCCGATGACGACGCCACGATGTTCTACACCTCGGGCACGACGGGACGTCCCAAGGGTGCAGTGAGCACGCACCGCAACATCGCGACCAACCTGATGAACCTCTTCTTCATCGCGCAGCGCGCCGCACGGCGCTTGGACCCACCCGATAGCCACGACGCGCCCAACGCGGCGTTGCTCACGATCCCGCTCTTCCACGCGACGGGGTGCCTCGCGGTCATGGTGGTCAACGTGGCCGCCGGGGGACGCCTGGTCATGATGCACCACTTCGACACCACGCGCGCGCTCGAGCTCATCGCCAGCGAACGCGTGACGATGATTGGCGGCGTGCCCACCGTCGTGATGCAGCTGCTCGACCACCCGGACTTCTCGCGCTACGACACGTCGAGCGTACGCAGCGTCTCCTACGGCGGCGCCCCCGCACCTCCCGAACTCGTGCGGCGCATTCGCGCCGCCTTCCCCCTCGCCCAGCCGGGCAACGGGTACGGGCTGACCGAGACCTCCGCCGCGCTCGCCCTCAACAGCGGACCGGACTACGTGGCTCGGCCCACCAGTTGCGGGCCGCCCGTGCCCGTGTGCGACGTCGCGATCGTCCCCGAAGGCTACGACGGGCCCGAGCCGCCCGACGACCGGCCGCGCGGACCCGACGTCGTCGGCGAGTTGTGGGTACGCGGACCCAACGTGGTGCGCGGCTACTGGGGACGACCCGACGAGACCGCCACCACCTTCACCCGGGGATGGCTGCACACCGGGGACCTCGCGCGACTAGACGACGAGGGCTACCTCTACATCGTGGACCGGGCCAAGGACGTGATCATTCGCGGCGGCGAGAACGTCTACTCCGTCGTCGTGGAGGCGGCCCTCTTCGAGCACCCCGACGTCGCCGACTGCGCGGTCGTCGGACTCCCCCACTCCACACTCGGCGAGGAGGTCGCCGCCGTCATCGTGCTGCGGCCGGGTCGGCGCGTCGACGCCGAGGAGTTCGCTCGCCACCTGAGCGCGCGCATCGCCCGCTTCGAGGTGCCCACCCGGTACTTCTTTCGCGCCGACCCACTCCCGCGAAACCCCCAGGGCAAGGTGCTCAAACGCGAGTTGCGCTCGACGCTGGCCGCGCTGACGTCCTAGGCCGCGAGCGCGTCGAGGGACGCCCGTGCGGCCTCGTCCAGCTCGACGTGCGCGGCGGCGCAGTTCTCCTCGAGGTGGGCGATCGACGACGTCCCCGGTATGGGCAGCATCACCGGCGAGCGAGCGAGCAACCACGCGAGGGAGACCTGGGCCACGCTCGCGCCGACGCGTGCCGCCACGTCATCGAGGACGCTGCCGGAACGCGCCAACGCGCCCGCCGCCACCGGGAACCACGGGATGAAGCCCAATCCCTCGCGAGCGCACAGCGCCAGCACGTCCTCGCTCGCGCGATTCGTGACGTTGTAGAGATTCTGCACCGTCGCAATCGGGACGATCTCACGAGCCGCCCGCACCTGATCCACGCTGACCTCCGAGAGGCCCACGGCGCGCACCTTGCCCTCATCGAGCAGTGCGGCGAGCAGTCCGTACTGCTCCTCGTCGGGCACCGTCGGATCGACGCGATGCAGCTGGAACAGGTCGAGACTCTCCACGCGCAGTCGCCGCAGCGACAACTCGCACTGCTGGCGCAGGTACGCCGGACGCCCGCAGGCCACCCACTGGTCGGGGCCCGTGCGCAGTAGCCCGGCCTTGGTGGCCACACGCACCGAGCCATAGGGGTGCAGTGCCCGTGCGA
>JAJZYE010000265.1 GCA_021806055.1 Actinomycetes bacterium
GCCGAGTACCGCGCCCGTGTTGAAGCCGATGGAGTTGAAGCCGTAGGCGCGGCCGCGCCGCTCGGGGGGGAAGGTGTCGGCGATCACCGCGCCGGAGTTGGCGGCGATCAGGGCGCCGCCCACTCCTTGGACGAGGCGAAAGACGATGAGCGAGAGCTCGCTCCAGGCCAGCGCGCAGGCGAAGGAGCCGATCACGAAGACGAGGAAGCCCGTCTCGTACATCCGCACTCGACCGAACAGGTCGCCGAGACGCCCGACCTGGGTCGACAGCAGCGTGATGACGAAGAGGTAGCCGATGATGACCCAGATCACCGAGGAGAGGCCGATGTGGAAGGCTCGTTGGATCTCGGGCAGGGCCAGCACGACGATCGTCGTGTCCACCGCGGTGATGAGCACCCCGACGACGACGACCAGCAGCGCGAGGTCGTCGCGATGGGCGCGTCGGGCGAGCTGGTCGCTCACGTCGCGCGAGGGGATCGGGTGTGGGTCACGAGCATCCGTCGCCAGCCTAGGAACCCACTAGGAGGAGGGAGTCGCCACCTCGTCGAGCGCCCGTAGCGAGGGCCCCACGAGGTCGGCGTCGCCGACGACGACCGTGGCCATGGATCCGGGCCCTAGGTGGTGGCGGGCGGCGGCGTTGACCTCGTCGAGGGTGGTGCGAGCGACGCGCGCCGGGTAGTCGAAGACCAGCGACGCCGGGGTGTCGGAGGTCGCGTAGGCGGCCAGTGTCGCCGCGAGACCGCGCTGGGTCGACGTGCGGATCAGGTACGAGCCGATCGCGTAGCGCCGCGCCCCCTCGAGCTCCTCCTCGCTGACGCCGAGGGCCGCGGCACGGCCCAGCTCGTAGCGCAGCTCGACCAGCGAGGCGGCGGTGACCGCCGAGCCGACCTCGGCGGTCACGATCACCGTCGAGCCGGGCCGACCGTGGTACACGTCGCTGTGGGGCGAGTAGGTGTAGCCGTGGCGTTCGCGCAGGTTCTCGACCAGGCGCGACGTGAACATGCCCCCGACGACGAGGTTGGCCAGCGCCGTGGCGGGCCACTGGGGGTCGGTGCGGCGCGGGGCGGCGCCGCCCACGAGCACGTTGCTCTGTGGGGCGCCGGGCCGGTCGTGCAGCTCGATGCCCCCCGGGGTGATCGGCGGCAAAGGGGCCAGTGGGGCGACGGCGCGACTCGCGCCGGCGAGCCAGGGGCCGAGCCGCTCGCTGACGAGACGCTCGACGCGCGCGGTCCCCACGTCGCCGACCACGATCAGGTGCGCGCCGCGCGGGTTGAAGATCCGCGGGTGGATGGTGCGTAGGCTCGCGGCGCCGACGCGGCGCAGCGCGTCGGGTCGCGGGGTTGGCGTGGCGTAGGGGTGGTCGCCGTAGAGGCGTGCCCGGAAGGCCTCGCCGGCCTGGACCTCGGGACGACTGAGGTCCATGACCACCTCGTCGGCCGTGCGGTCGCGCTCGGCGCGTACCTCGTCGGCGGGGTAGGTGGCGCCGGTGAGCACGTCGTTCACCAGATCGAGCAGGGTCGGCAGCTTCGTGGCCAGGCCGAAGGCGTGCAGTGACACCACGTCGTCGTCCAGCGCGGCGTCCAGTGCCCCCCCGAGGCGTTCGAACGCGTCGGCCAGACTCGCGCGATCGTGGTGCGTGGTGCCCGCGGTGACCGCACCCGTCAGCACGAGGGGTCCGGCGGCGTGGCGCACCAGTCCGGCGCCGAGCGGCACGCACAGTCGCACCTCGACCATCGGCACCGACGGGCGGCGCACCGCCACGAGGTGCAGCCCACCCGCCAGCGTCTCGTCGAGCAGACGGGGCATTGCGACACGGCGCGGGGCGCGCACCGACGGACGGGGCGTGACGGCGCTCGAGCGCGCCCTCACGGGGTCCTCCCGTGGGGTGCGGGGTGGATCTCGACGCGCGCGGCGTGTTGGCTCGCCAGGTCCGCGGCCGCCGCGGCGACGTCGGCGGGCGTGATCGTGGCCAACAGCCGGGGCAGCTCGTCGAGCAGCCCGGCGTCGCCGTGGATGGTCTCGAGTGAGGCGAGCATGATGGCGCGCTCGTTCACCGAGTCGACGCCCTGCCAGAAGCCACCGGCGAAGGCGGCGCTCACGCGGTCGAGCTCGTCGGTCGGGCAGCCGTCCGCGCCGAGTCGCGTGATCTCCTCGTGGATGGTCGCGGTGAGCTCGTCAGCGTGGACGTCGTCGGGGTGGTAGACCACCACCTGAAAGAGGGCGGGGTCGCGCATCATCAGGCTGTCGCCCCCGAAGACGCCGATCGAGCACCCCAGGTCGGTCACGGCGTGGTCGTGGTGCATCAGGCGCTCGCGCAGGCGGCTGGCGTCGCCGTCGCCCAGCACGCTGGCCGCCGCGACGTAGGCCAGGTGGTGGGTCAGGTCACCCACCGGGTCGGGCGTGCGGTACCCGAGCGCGAAGGCCGGCTGGGGGGCGAGGGGGTCGTCGATCACGCGGCGGCGCTCCTCGCGTGGCGCCGGCTCGCCCCAGGGGCCCGCGACGGGGGCGCGCCGCGACGCGATCGGCCCGAAGTAGCGCTCGGCCAGCGCGACGACCTGGTCGGGGTCGCAGTCGCCCGCGACGGCCAGTGTGGCGTTGCTCGGGGCGTAGTAGCGCGCGTGGAAGGACACGGCGTCGGCCACGCTGGCCCGTTCGAGGTGCGTGAA
>JAJZYE010000266.1 GCA_021806055.1 Actinomycetes bacterium
CCCGACCGGATCTATCCGGCGCACGCGCGGCGTGGCACGCGCCTGGTGGCCCCCTCGCTGGCGCAAGCCCCCCAACTCCCGTTGCGCTGAGCGACTGGTCAGGCCGCACCGGCTTCGGGTGACGGCGTGCCAGCCACGTCGATGGCGTTGATGCGGGGCGAGAGGACGATAAGCAGGCCCGGAACGACCGAAACGAGCGCCAGGACGACGAGGTAGGTCCGAACACCGACGACCGCGGCCACTGCTCCCGATACGACCAGCCCGACCGGAGCGAGTCCCAGGGAGACGAACCAGTCCACCGAGCTGGCTCGGCCCAGCAGCTCGCGCGGGACCTCGCGTTGCATCATCGACTCCCAGATGACATTGCCGAGGATCATGGTCGGAGCGACGATGAGCGGGATCACCATGATCTCCCACGTGTGGCTCGCGACGCTCACGATGGTGACCGACAGCGTGCCCACCATCCAGTAGGCCCACATCGTACGGATGCGGCGCCGGGGTGTCGCGAGGTTACCCGCGACGAGGGCTCCCAGCCCGCCGGCCAGACCCGAGACCGCGAAGAAGTATCCCACGGTCGCGGCGCTCGCGTGAAGGGTGTGGCGCAGGAAGAAGGGGACGAGGACGCTGAGGGGAACGAAGACGAAGGCGTTGACCACGGCGACGCCCGCGAGCGTCGTCCACAGCCAGGTGGTGGAGCGGACGTAACGTAGGCCCCCTCGGATCTCCGCGAACATCGTGGAGTTTTCGGCGCGCTGCGGCCGTGGGGTGGCCCGCATCAGTGCGAGTGTTGTGGCACTCACGACGAACGTGGCGCTGTCCACGCTGATGGCCAGGGTCGTGGACAGCGCCGCGAGGATGCCGCCCACGGCGGGTCCCAGCATGTTGCCGACGAGGTTGCTGGAAAGTGGTCGCACCGCATTCATCGCGCCGAGCAGGTCATCGGGCACGATCTCGGGAGTCAAGGCGGTCATCGCCGGCATGAACAGGGCGTCGAAGGTGCCGAAGCAGACAGCGAAGATGAGCAATTCCGTGTAGTGCAGTGTGCCCGTGGCGATCAGCACGGCCAGCGCCGCGGTGAGCAGGGCGCGCGTGACGTCCGAGATAAGGAGAAGCAGTCGCCGCGAGAACCGGTCGACGATCGCGCCACCCACGAGGACGAACGCGACCAGCGGGGTGACGCGCGCGGCGGCGAACCACGCGAGTCGACTCGCGCTGTGGGTGGTGTCGAGTACCAGCAGGGTGAGAGCGACGAGGGCCACGCCGTCACCGAAGTTCGATACTGTCTGGCCAGCCACGAGGAGTGCCGGCTCGCGGTGACGTGCCAATTGGGCGATGGCGAAGCGTCGCTGCATTGCGCGTAGCCTACGGTCTCCCAGCCGGTGAGTGCTTGGGGTGGCGACTTATTAACCTGGCGAGATGAGCGCGCGGGGAACCCTGATCTACGACGGCGAGTGTTCGCTGTGCGTGGCGGCGGCGGCCTGGCTGGTACGGCGTCGCCTCCCGGATGACGTTGACGTGGTCGACGCTGCGCAGTGGCTCGCGACGACGCAGGGGGCGTGTGTGGTGAGTCGCGACGAGGTTGCGCGGGCGGCGTGGTGGATTGAGGACGATCGTCGGGTCGAAGGGTCGCGGGCCGTGGCGCACGCCCTCATCGCCGTGGGTGGGGGATGGGGCATCGTCGGGCGGACTCTCGCATCGCGGCCGGTTGATCGGGTGGCCGCGCCGATGTACCGCGTCATCGCGCGGTACCGACGACTGGTGCGCTGGCGATAGCGGCCGACGCCGTCGCCGAGCGGGGCGCTCGCCGTGGGCGATCGTGCACTTGCTGATTCTCGCTGTCCTCGGACGGCGCCGCGACCGGGATGTCGCTCTCTCTAGAGTGGGGACATGGTGGATCTCGGAGGCGATGACGCCGTTGTACTCGGGCTCGCGCGCGCTGAGGAGTTCGACAGGGTGGGTGAGTTGACGGCCGATGCGTACGTGGCCGACGGGCTCGCGAGCGGTGCGTACGTGGACGAGTTGCGCGACGCGCGAGCGCGTGCCGAGGGGGGACTTCTCCTCGTCGCACGACATCGTTCGTCCGGTGACCTCATGGGTACGGCGTCGCTGTTCACGTGGCGGGCGCCCGCGCGCTGGTCGCAGGGATCCGCGACGGGCGAGGCGGTTCTCAGGATGCTCGCCGTCGCACCGCACGCGCGGCGCCGGGGGGTAGGACGGCTCCTGACGGTGGACTGTCTTCAGCGCAGCGCCGATCTGGGATGCCATCGGCTCGTTCTGGTGAGTGCCACCACCATGACTGCGGCTCACGCCCTCTACGAGCAGCTGGGCTTTACGCGCGACCCCGCGCGGGATCGCTCGCCCCAGACTGGCGTAGAACTGCTGGCGTTCCAGCGAGCGGTGCCGTGACGTCCCCGACGTAGCGCTCGCGACCTGATCCTTCGCGAACGTCGGTCACTGTTGTCTCGCCATCGTCGCAGTGCGTGACGATGGCCGAGTGCAGTGGTCATCGCCGTGACTGCCACGGTGTCGTCGACGTCAAACTCGACTTCGTGGCGTGACCCGAGGGTTGGGTCCAGGCGGTTAGCGACCCGCGTCATCGATTCGTGAACGCCCCTTCGGCAAACGATGAAGATGTTGGTCGGTCGGTCGGTCGACGAGCC
>JAJZYE010000267.1 GCA_021806055.1 Actinomycetes bacterium
GGCGAAACGGCGGATTTTGCTCCGCGTCGCTCACCCACGGCTTCGCCAACGGCGCGCGGCGCTTTCCCCGCGAGATGGACGTGATCGAGCGGCTGGGACGCGAGAACCTCGACGAGATCGAGGCCACCATCGCGCGCTACGGCATCGAGTGCGACTGGGAGCGCACGGGCGAGCTGCGCGTCGCGCTCGCCGAGTGGCAGATGCGCGACATGCTCGAGGAGGCGCGCCGGCGCAACGAGCTCGGCGACCACGTGGAGGTCCTCTCGCGCGAGCAGGTGCAGGCTCGCGTTCATTCACCCCTGTACGTCGGGGCCATCTACGATCACGACGGCACCGCCCTCGTGGATCCGGCACGGCTGGTCTGGGGGCTCGAGCGCGCCTGCGTCGCACTCGGCGTGACGATCTACGAGAACTCCAAGGTCGAGTGGCTCGAAGACGTGGACGGTGGCGTGCGCGTGCACACCGCGTACGGGGCCGTCACGGCGCCGCGCGTGGCGTTGGCCACCAACGTCTTCCCGTCGCTGGTGCGTAGCGCGCGCAAGTACGTGGTTCCCGTGTACGACTACCAGCTGGTCACCGAGCCCCTCACCGACGAGCAGCGCGCCAGCATTGGCTGGGAGGGGCGTGAGGGCGTCGCCGACGCGGGCAACCAGTTCCACTACTACCGCCTGACCGCCGACCAGAGCATTCTCTGGGGCGGATACGACGCGATCTACAACTTCCGCGGCCGCGCGCACCGCGACTACGAGTTCAACGCGCAGACCTACGCGACGCTGGCGTCGCACTTCCTCGCGACGTTCCCCCAGTTGACGGGCATCAAGTTCACGCACGCCTGGGGGGGCGCCATCGACACCTGCACGCGCTTCTCGCCCTTCTGGGGCACCGCCCACGGCGGCAAGGTCGCCTACGTCCTGGGCTTCACCGGACTGGGCGTGGGCTCGACGCGCTTCGGGGCGGCCACGATGCTGGACCTGCTCGACGGGCTCGACACCGAACGCACGCGCCTGACCATGGTGCGCCGCAAGCCGCTGCCCTTCCCACCCGAACCCTTCAAGTGGCTGTTCATCGAGTTGACCAAGCGATCACTGCAGCGCGCCGACCAGCGCGAGGGGCGCCGCAACCTCTGGCTGAAGTTCGGCGACCTCCTCGGGCTGGGTTTCGACTCCTAGCTCGTCAGTCCTCCGCGCCGGTGTGCGAGCCCATCAAGCCGGCGATCATGTTCACCACCGTGGGGTCAGTCAACGTGGTCACGTCCCCCAGGTGGCGGTTCTCGGCGACGTCGCGCAGCAACCGACGCATGATCTTGCCGGAGCGGGTCTTGGGCAACTCGGGGGTGAGGATGATCTGTCGGGGCTTCGCGATCGGGCTGATGACGCGGGCGACGTGTTCGCGGATCTCCTCGATGACGGCGCTCTGGTCCTTGGTGGCGTCCTCGGCCGACAGGCGCAGGGTGACGAAAGCCACGATTGCCTGTCCCGTCGTCTCGTCCGACGCGCCCACCACCGCCGCCTCGGCTACCGCCGGGTGGCCGACGAGGGCGTGCTCCACCTCGGTTGTCGAGAGGCGGTGACCCGAGATGTTCATCACGTCATCCACGCGTCCGAGCAGCCACAGGTCGCCGTCGGCGTCGCGCTTGGCACCGTCGCCCGCGAAGTACACCCCCGGGAAGCGCGACCAGTAGGTCTCGCGGTAGCGAGCCGGGTCGCCGTAGATGCCGCGCGTCATCCCCGGCCAGGGCTTGGTGACGACCAGGTAGCCGCCCTCGCCGTTGCCGACCGAGTGTCCCTCGTTGTCCACGACGTCGACGCTGATGCCCGGGAACGCGCGCATCGCAGCACCGGGCTTGGCGACACTGATACCCGGTAGCGGTGTCACCAGGATGCCGCCGGTCTCGGTCTGCCACCACGTGTCGACGATGGGGCAGCGATTGGTGCCGATGTGCTCGCGGTACCACATCCACGCCTCGGGGTTGATGGGCTCGCCCACGGTGCCGAGCACGCGCAGGCTGGAGAGGTCGTGCGCGGCGGGGAACTCCTCGCCCCACTTCATGAGGGTGCGAATCGTGGTCGGCGCGGTGTAGAGGATGGTCACCTTGTACTGCTCGATGATCTTCCACCACCGGTCCTTGCCCCCCGAGTCGGGCAGGCCCTCGTACATCACCTGCGTGGCGCCGTTGGTGAGTGGTCCGTACACGATGTAGCTGTGGCCCGTGATCCAGCCGATGTCCGCCGCCGTCCAGAAGATGTCGGTGTCGGCCTTCAGGTCAAAGATGTAGTGGTGCGTCGTGGCCACGTGCGTCAGGTATCCACCCGTGGTGTGGTAGATGCCCTTGGGCTTGGCGGTCGTGCCCGAGGTGTACATGATGAGCAGGGTCTGCTCGGCGGGGAAGAACTCGGGTGTGTGCTCCGTGGGCTGGCGCTCGACGAACTCGTGCCACCAGTGATCGCGGCCCTCGTGCCACGCGACGTCCTCACCGGTGCGGCGAACCACCAGTACCGCCTTGACGTTGGGGCAGCTGCGCAGCGCCTCGTCGACGGCGGGCTTGAGGGGACTCGCGGCGCCGCGGCGGAAGGTTCCGTCCGCCGTGATCACGTAGCGGCAGTCCGAGTCGAGGATCCGGCTCGACAGAGCCTCGGTCTTGAATCCGGCGAAGACCACCG
>JAJZYE010000268.1 GCA_021806055.1 Actinomycetes bacterium
TACCTTGGTATCGGCCGCACGGAGCTTGGCCTCGTCGCCCGCGAGCCAACGCGCGCGCTGCTCTTCGGTGGCGTTCCCCTTGACGAGCCGGTGATGATGTGGTGGAACTACGTCGCACGCACGCGCCAGGAGATCCTCGAGGCGCACCGATCCTGGCTGGCCGACGACGGACGATTCGGCCGTGTCGCCTCTCCTCTCGCACGCATCGAGGTCCCGCCGCCACCCTGGGCCAGTTGACGACGTGACGGTCCGCGACGGCGCCAGAGAGGTCGCTCATCTCCGCACACGTACCCCACTCGCCGACGCCGCGTGCACCTCGCGCCACGAGCGACTGTCCGGGACGCGTGACGAGCGAGGCCGCGCCCAGTTGAACGTCGATCACCACGATGGGGATGCGTAATGTCACGTTCGGGCGTCTGGATGGGCGTCGCCCACGACCTGATCCGACTAGACCGGTCGCAACTGGCCCTGATGCCCGCTAGCCGATGCGCCGTGGGCATCGCCATTCCACTGGTGGCGGGTGAACTCACCGGACACCTCCTGATCGGGGTGGGTGCGGCCATCGGCGCGCTCACCGCCGGCATGGCCTCGCTGCAGGGTGCCTACCGCAGCCGCGTGGCGATCATGGCAGTGGCCGCCGTGTGCTTCGCCGCCTCGGCCTTCGTCGGAGCCACCCTCGGCCACGTTCTCGGCCTCGACGTCGTCCTCACCGCGGGGTGGGGCTTCGCAGCCGGGCTCGTCGTCGTGTTCGGACCGGCCCCCAGTGTGGTCGGGCTGCAGGCCGTCATCGGCCTCGTCGTCTTCTCGCAGTTCAACCTCGGTGCACGCGAAGCGGCGTTCACCGCGCTCTGGGCTCTGTGCGGAGGGGCGCTGCAGATCCTCCTGGTCGCGCTCGTCTGGCCCTGGCAGAGGTTCCCCATCGAGCGCCGTGCCGCGAGCGCGGCGTACCAACGCCTGTCCGCGCACGTCCGCTCCCTCGTCGACGACCCGTCGGCCCTGCTCGATCCCGCCTCGCTCGACGAGTTGCGCGCGGCGGTCACCGAGACACAGCCGTGGGGTAATCCGACGTCCGCGGCGGCCTTTCAGTCCCTCGCCGACGAGGCCGAACGCATTCGCCTCGAAGCCGCGGGTCTCGCCCGGGCTCGAGCTCGGCTCGCCCGTGGTGCGTCCCACGACGAGCAGATCGTACGAGCGGCCCTCCACCTCGACGCGGCACTCGACGCCTCCGCCACACTGCTTACCGCCGTCGCGCACGCCCTGCGTGACGGGCGCAACGTCCGCGTGGACGCCGTGAGCCGTGAGCGCATTCGCCACGCGATCGCCGAACTACGCACGGTCGCGGACGCCACCACGGACTGGGACCACGCCGTCCTCACCCAAGCCGTCGGGGGGGTGACCGCATTGGCGGGCCAGCTGCGCACCGTGGCCCAACTGACGTGGCTGGCCGGCGGTCACCGGCCCGCGACCTCGAACGACGTCCCTCGTGACCCCCATCACGCGCCCCCGCGACGCACGACGAGCCCACCCTTAGTCGTGCCTCCCTGGGAGCAGCTGCGCGCCAACCTCACCCTGTCCTCCGAGGGCCTACGCCACGCCTTGCGAGTCGGGGTCACACTCGCGGTTGCCGTGGCAGCCTCGCACCTCTTCCCCTTCGGCCACGGCTACTGGCTCGCCATGACGGTCATGATCGTGCTCAAACCCGACTTCGCCACGACGATGAGTCGCGGGCTAGCCCGCAGCGTCGGCACCCTGATCGGGGCGAGCCTCGTCACCCTGCTCATCGCACTCACGCACCCCTCACCGTCGCTCCTCATCGTGGCGACCGTCGTGCTCTACGGCGCGAGCGTCGCGGTGTTGCGCGCGAGCTACGTCCTCTACAGCGTGGGCATCGCATCGCTCGTCGTGATCCTCCTCGCGTTCACCGGAGCGCCGGTTCCCTCACTCGCGGCGGATCGGAGCCTCTACACCGTGTTGGGCGCCGCTCTCGCTCTCGGTGCGTACGCGATCTGGCCCACCTGGGAGCGAACCCGGCTCCTCGAACGGCTGGCGGATCTCGTAGAGATCGACGGCCACTACGCGGCGGCGCTGCTGCGCGCCTGGGCCGATCCTAGGACGATCGACCGCGCGGACCTCGACCGGTTGCGCCGAGCGGCGCGCCTCGCACGCACGAACGCCGAAGCATCCTTCGACCGCTGGCGCAGCGAACCACGAGGGCGAGCCGGATCCGGCGCACCGGGCGTCCCCTCGATGGAGCAGGCGCAGGGAGTCCTCGCCGCGGTACGCCGCTTGGTCTGGGCGGCGTTGGCGCTGCACGGACAGCTACCCGAGAACGAGCCAGCCCGACCCGACCTCCAGCGGCTCAGCGGGGACGTCGATCACGCACTGGTGGCCGTGTCCGCGGCGCTGCGCACGGGCGTGGTCCCAAGTGGCTTTCCCCACCTTCGCGCCACTCAGGTCGTGATTGCCACCCGACTGCTGCACGGTGCATCGCGAGGTGACGACGCATCCGAGCTCTCTCACTCCGACGTCGTCGTGATCAGCGAGACCGACCTGATGGTCAACGCGGTTGACACCCTCGCCCACCTCGTGGGAGTGCCCAACGAGGCACTCGCCGAGTTGGGAGACGAGTCGGCCTGAACCG
>JAJZYE010000269.1 GCA_021806055.1 Actinomycetes bacterium
CCTGCCTCCCGGTCCCCTTGTATCGTTCGCACCCCCTCGTGCGTCTAAGAGGCAGCAGTACCGAGAGAACGAGAGCAAGGAGACTGAGATGAAGAAGACCGTGGGAACGACGGATCGGATCGTGCGTGGCGTACTGGCGATCATCGCCCTAATCGTCGCCGGTGTGGTCGGCTTCTCGAGCGGGTGGGGGATCGTGCTCACCATCGTGGCGGCCATCTTGATCGTGACCGGTGCCACTGCCTACTGCCCGATCTACAGCGCGACCGGGATCGACACCACGGGCGAGGGTGAGCGTCACCACCGCGGCGCTAGCGCGCACTGACCCGCTAGGGTCAGCGCGTGGCGCCAGCGACGCTCGAGACGCGTGACGAGGAGTTTGCTCGGCGGGTGGCCGCGGAGATCAACGGTCTGTACCGCTACGCCCACTGGCTGGTCGGCAACGACGCCGACGCCGAGGATGTCGTGGGCGACACCATCGTGCGCGCGCTCGAGCGTCGCGACCAGTTCCGCGATGCGGCGTCGCTGCGCGCGTGGCTGCGCCAGATCCTCTACCACCGGGCGATCGATCGGGCGCGCCATCGCGCCCACGAGGTCTCGGTGGCCGAGATTGAGCACGACTGGGGCGACGAGCGCTACAGCGTCGACGCTGACGCGCTGCTCGAGCGGCTCGAGACCCGCGCGGAGTTGGCTGACGCGCTGGCCCACGTGCCGGTGCACTACCGCGCCGTGGTGGTGGCCCACGACGCGGAGGGCTGGAGTGCGCCCGAGATTGCCCAGATGACGGGGATCTCACTCGCCGCCGTGAAGCAGCGGCTGCGCCGGGGCCGGATGATGGTGGTGAGTGCCCTGGCCAGGGGAGAGGAGCGGCGAATGGCGAATGGTGACGTGGCGATGAGTTGCGTGGACGCGCGCGCCCGGGTGTCGGACTACCTCGACGACGAGCTCGGCGTCGACGAGCGCCGTCAGCTCGAGGCGCACCTGGCGAACTGCGTCACCTGCCCGCCCCTCTACGCCTCGCTGGTGGGCGTGCGTGATCTGCTGGGTGACTGGCACGACCCCGATTCGGTCATCCCCGAGGCGATCCGCCAGCGCCTGACCGAGCGCGTCGCACCATCGGACGCCGACGGTTAGGTGGGCTCGGGGGAGTGCGAGAGCGAGCGCGATGTCGCGCGCGACGCCGAGGTGGTCACGACACGGTTGGTCGGATCCATCGCACGTCGGGGAAGCGTCCGAAGTCCTTGTCGAAAGTCGCGACCGTCGCGCCGTACTGAAGGGCGAGGGCGGCTAGGTGGGCGTCGTTGGTGAGGTTGCCGCCGGGGCCGGTCGCCGTGAGCAGGTGACGAAGCCGACGAGAATGGTGCCGGTCGGCCTCGTCGGTCAGGACGTTGGGCTGGGTGAGCCAGGCGTCGACGACGTCGAGCGCGTCACCAACTCGCAGTGGGTGCTCGAACAGTGAGGTGTGGGTGCTCAGTCGAATGAAGGCCAGGAGGCAGATCCATGGAAGGACCACGCTCTCGGCCCCCGAGAGGGCCGCGTCCAGCCAGGCCTTGGCCGCCTCATGGTGCTCGGCGTCCTCGTTCACGGCGTAGAGCAGGACGTTGGCGTCGACGACCTTCACGTGCGGAGACGGGACTGGCTCACGAGTTCTTCGTCCTCGAGGTCCCCCGCCACGCGCAGCGCCTGATCCAGCGGCCAGCGCGATTGGCCGAGGTGGTGCGTCGGCGTCACGAAAGCCCTGGTGACGCGGTCGGTGCCCAGGCCCTGGCGCAGCGCCTCGTTCACTGCCTGTTTGAAGCCAATGCCGCGCTCGCGCATTACCCGGCGCACGAGGGCTTCGACTTCTGGCTCAAGAGTCACCGTCGTTCTCACGAGTGCATGATAGTATCAGAAGTAGTGATGCGATGATGTCATCGCCACCCAGGACCGTCGGGCCGTGCCTCGTCATCGGTCGCGGCGCCCGCGACGTCGAGCACGCGAGCGAGACGGTTGATCGCACCGCGAGTGCGCACGCCCCACCAGAAGAGGTCGCGGCGAAAGCACTGGCGGCGGCGCAGGAGTCGACCGATGCCGCGTAGGTACTGCCCACCCGAGGGCCAGGTCGTTCAGGCGTTCACCTTCGCGCTCGACCCCACGGAGGAACAGTCAGCCCAGATCGCCCGATTCTTCGGAGCTCGTCGCAAGGCCTTTAACTGGACGCTCGATCAGATGAAGTCCGACCTCGATCGTTACCATGAGACCGGTGAGTCAGGAGCACCCCCTTCGTTCTACTCCCTACGCACGCGCTGGAACGCCGAGAAGTACACCGTCTGCGTGAACGTCGACACCGGTGAGGTCTGGTGGCCCGAGGTCTCCAAGGAAGTCTTCGCCGACGGCGTGAAGGGCGCTACCGACGCCTACTGGCGCTGGCAGAGGTCGCGCGCGGGCACTCTCAAAGGTCGCCGGGTGGGCTTCCCCCGGTTCAAGAAGCGTGGCCGGGACCGCGACCGATTCTCCTTTACGACTGGGGTAATGAGGCTCGAAGCCGACCGGCGACACCTCACCCTGGCGGTGCTCGGGACTCTGCGCACCCACGAGAACACCCGACGGATCGAACGGCTGCTCGCAATGAATCGTTCGAAGGTCCTGTCGGTGAT
>JAJZYE010000270.1 GCA_021806055.1 Actinomycetes bacterium
CGCCACCGGGCGCGTCGCCGGATGCGTCATCGGACGCGTCGCCGGACGCGTCATCGGACGCGTCATCGGATCTCGAGGGGAGCGAGCGATGAACGTCCCCGCCGCCTGGTACTTGGTGCTCGGTGCTGTGCTCTTCGGTATCGGCGCCTTTGGTGTGCTGACGCGTCGCAGCGCCCTGATCATGTTCATGTGCATCGAGCTGATGCTGAACGCCGTCACGTTGACCTTCGTGACGTTCGCGCGCACGTTGAGTGACGTCGGGGGCCAGGCCACCGTCTTCTTCATCATGGTCGTGGCCGCCGCTGAGGTGACGGTCGGCCTAGGCATCGTGGTGGCGATCTTCCGACGTCGTGCGTCCACCTCGGTCGACGAACTCTCCGAGATGAAGGGCTGAGATGGCACACCTGGCCACACTGACCTTGCTGCTGCCCCTGCTGGGCTTCCTGCTGATCCTCGTGAACGGCTCGCGTATGAGCGAGCGAGCCGTGGGGGTGGTCGCCACCAGCGCCGTGGGTCTCAGCTTCGTGTTCGCCGTCGCGTCGTTCGTCGTGCTCCTGCACGGCTCGTCGCGCGAGGTGACCGTTCACCTGTTCACGTGGATCGACGTCGGGACCCTCCAGATTCCGGCGGCGCTGCTGGTCGACCCGCTCTCGATCACCATGACGCTCTTCGTCACCGGCATCTCCGCGCTGATTCACCTGTACTCGATCGGCTACATGCGTGGCGAGCGCGACGTGCGCAAGTTCTTCCTCTACCTCAACCTGTTCGTGTTCTCGATGCTGACTCTCGTGCTGGCCAACACGTTGGTGCTGACCTTCGTCGGCTGGGAGGGCGTGGGTGTGTGCTCCTACTGGCTGATCAGCTACTACTTCGATCGCGACAGCGCCGCGTCCGCGGGGAAGAAGGCCTTCATCTACAACCGCGTGGGCGACGCGGGGATGCTGCTGGCGATGTTTCTGCTGTTCTCGCACCTGCACACGTTGACCTACCTCACGATCTTTCACCGTGCCGGCACGCTGTCGCCGACCATCGCCACGCTGACGGTCCTCGCGCTGCTGTTAGGCGCCACGGGCAAGAGCGCCCAGATTCCGCTGTTCAACTGGCTGCCCGACGCGATGGAGGGCCCGACCCCGGTGTCAGCCTTGATCCACGCGGCGACGATGGTGACGGCGGGGGTCTACCTCCTGGTGCGCATGTCGCCGGTCCTGGCGTTGTCCTCGAGCGGGCGGCTGACGATCGCGGTGATCGGCGGCGCGACCGCCTTCGTGGCCGCGACCATCGCCACCGCCCAGAAGGACATCAAGAAGGTGCTGGCGTTCTCCACGGTGTCCCAGATCGGCTACATGGTCCTCGCGGTCGGCTCGGGAGCTTACGCCGCGGCAATCTTCTTGATGGTGGCCCACGCCTTCTACAAGGCGCTGCTCTTCCTCGGCTCGGGCTCGGTGATCCACTCGCTGCACGGCGAGCAGGACATGCGCCGCATGGGGGGGTTGGCCAAGTACCTACCCTGGACGTACCCGACGTTCCTGGTGGCCTGGCTGGCCATCGCGGGCATCCCGCCGTTCGCGGGCTTCTGGGCCAAGGGCGACGTGCTGACCAACGTGTACGCGTACTCCAAGGGTCTGTGGATCGTGGGGGTGCTCACCGCGGTCCTGACCGCCTACTACATGAGCCGACTCTTCGTGCTGACCTTTCGGGGTACTGAGCGCTTCCGCGAGGTCACTCACGGCAGTGACCCGCACGAGTCGCCGTGGGTGATGACGGTGCCACTGGCGGTGCTGGCGGTGCTGGCGACGCTGGGCGGCGCCCTGGCCCTGCCGTGGGTCCACGTTGACTCCCTGGCCCACTTCCTGGCCCCGACCTTCGGTTACGTGCCCCCACTGGTCGCCGCCAGCACGGCGGCGCAGTGGACCCTGGCGCTGGTGGACGTCGCGGCCGCGCTGCTCGGTCTGCTGGTGGCCTTCACGATCTGGCGCTCGATCCACGAGTCGTCGCGCTACGAGAGACCGTTCCTCGAGCATGTCTGGCATTGGGATGACGCGTACGACGCGGTGATCGGGCGACCGCTCACGCGCGCCGCGCAGATCGCCAACGACGTCGTCGAGCCACGGCTCATCGACGGGGCGGTTGCCGGAGTCGCGGTGGCGGTGCGCCGCAGCGCCGAGGGCGTGCGCAAGGTGCAGTCCGGTTTCGTTCGCCACTACGCCCTGGCCATGGTGCTCGGGATCGGTGTCGTGTTCGTCTATCTCGTGGCGAGGGTTGGTTAGTTATGCACTCATCGCTGTGGTTGACCCTCCTGCTCGTGGTGCCCGTCGCCGGTGCGGCCCTCGCCGTGGTGTCGCGCGCGCGCGCCTACGCCGTGGCCGTGGTGACCGCGACCATCGAGCTGATCCTCTCGTTGATCGTGCTCGTCCTCTACAACGCGCACATCGCGGGCGCGCACACGCTCGACTTCGCCGGGCGCTGGGTGCTCGCGGCGCCCCTGGGCCTCGCCTACGACGTGGCGGTCGACGGCATCTCGGTGTTCATGGTGGTGCTGAGCGCACTGGTCGTGTGGCTGGCGCTTCTCGGGGCCCGCGAACGACGTCGCGAGCCGGCCTTCGTGGCCTGGCTGCTCCTGCTCAC
>JAJZYE010000271.1 GCA_021806055.1 Actinomycetes bacterium
GATGCAGTCAGGCTTTAGCGTCGCGGGCGGTAATCCAACTCCGCACGTTGGTCGACCGATATCTCACGAACTATAAGGATGCTGATTTCGTCGCGGCATAGGCCGACGCTGGTATTCCGAGGAGCTCGAGCACCTGGAGCTGCAGTGGGGTGAGGGTCGGCTCATAGATCCTCACGACGGTGCCGTCGGCGCCGCGAAGAACGTGGCGGGTGACGTGGGCGAAGATCTCGAGCACGCGGTGCGCACTCGGTGCGGCGCACTCGCGAAGCTCGGGGTAGAGCGGAATGCTGGCCTGCTGGGCCGCCTTCATGGCGCCGCGAATCTCTCGTTCGATCACGGCCTGAATGACGAGTGCGAAGAAGTGACAACAGAGCAGACCCTCGATGCGAACCGGGTCCTTCAAGAACACCGGGGCCACGAGCTGGTGGCCTTTCAACTGCGCGTGGCGCCGCTCGAGGTTCGGCTGGTATTTGTAGGCGTTGAGGCCCTCGGCGGGTGTCATGACGCAATCGTTCGTGAGAAGGGGAAACGTGCCGTCGCTCTTCGCGTCGGCACTCACGACGTCGCTGCGCACATTGAAGGACACCGTGAAGCGACTCGTCACCCGCTTCACGTAGTGGGTCGCGGGGCCGGGACGACCTCGAATACGTAAAGAAAGTTCTCACACGTTAGGTTCTGCTCGTTTGCAGAGGCACTCATCGGGCGGCAAAGACGCCCGATGAGTGCCATTACTCCCGAAACTACTCAGTCAACGATGCGGTTCGCGCACCTTCCCGGTCGGTGGAGGTGATGGGATTCGAACCCACTGCCTCTACATTGCGAACGTAGCGCTCTACCAATTGAGCTACACCCCCGAAGGGACCCTCAGTTTACCCGATGGCGTAGCGAGAGTACGAACGGCGACGCCACGGCGTCTCGTCGATCTCCTCAGTCTCGTCAGGCTCGTTGTCGTACCCGCCGGCGTCCCCGCTCGGGCCGCCGTACCAGCGGTCCGAATCCTCGTCGTAGCGGTCCCGACCGCGCGAGCGTGACCGGCCGTATAGGGGCTCCACCGGGGCGAGCGACGCGTCGCGGCGGACCCTCGTACGCGACGACACCGAGAGATACCCCTGGCTGATCGCGAAAAGAGCGAGCGCCACGTAACCAACTACGGCCAACCACGCGAGAACAGCCAGGTCGGCGACGATCGAGACTCCCGTAAAGTACGCGGCCAGCGACAACACCACAGCCGCCAGCACCACGCGGGTCGCCATGACCCGACGGCGCGCGCGCATAGAACGCAACCGCGGGGCTGCGGGGACAGCGTCCATCGCGACACCACGAGGCGTGGACTGGTAGGCACGGGCGTAGCGGTTACTCGACGACGCGTTAACGACCTCGCGTCGCGATGGCGGCACCTCGCGTCGCGATGACGGCACCTCGCGTCGCGGCGGTGCCTCGCGTCGCGTGGGGCGGTCGAAGTCGTACTCGTCGCTCCACTCCTCCCACGAACGACGCGACTCCAGCGTGCCGTACGTGTCATCGTCGTGCACGACAGTCAGACGAGGTCGGTAGCCGTCGGCGGCCGGCCGGGGTTGCGGTCGCGAAACTGGCGGCGTCTCATCGAGCCGGTACGCCGGCTCGACCGCGTACTCGTAACGCGCCAGTTGCTCGTGCTCGGCGTGAAAGATCTCGATGGACCGGTCGTTGCGCCGCTCACGCACCTTGGCGATGATCATAGGGGTCAGAAGAACGATCCACAGGAGAGCGAGGATGATCAGAAGCATCCGGCTCGCTCTTGCGCGGATCCCCTAGACATTGCCGTCAAATGTACAGCGCGCCACGCGTGATTTGGTGGATGTCACACTTCGTGCAGACCACACTCCTGCTTGTCCGCCCCCGCCCAACGCCCCGAGCGTCGATCACCCGGCACCACGGGCACCGAGGTCACCGCCGCGCACCCGATCGACGTGTAGCCCCTCGCCCAGAGCGGGTGGTGCTCCAGAGCATTGGCGCTCAAGTAGTAGGCCACGTCCTCGTCGTTCCACGTGGCCAGAGGGTTGACCTTCACGAGGCCGAACTTCTCGTCCCATCCGACGATCGACATCGTGGCGCGCGAGGCGCCATCCGCACGCTTGACGGCGGTGATCCAGGCGGCCCGATCCGACACGGCTCGCCGCAAGGGCTCAACCTTGCGAAGCTCGCAACAGCGATCGGTGCCACAGGGCCAGGCGTCGGCGTCGGCGTCGGGCTGCGTGCGGGTAAGGCGTAGCGACCATGCTGCCGCGGTGCGTGCCACGAAATCCAGGGTCTCGGGAAAGTGTCCCCGGGTGTCGAGGAACACGATCTCGGTGTCCGGACGCATCACGTGGATCATGTGCACGAGCGCCAAGTCCTCGAAGGAGCAGGCCATGGCCACGTCGCCGCCGAAGCGCTCGAACGTCCAGGTCAGCACGTCGTAGGGCGATGCCGTCTCGAAGCGGGCGTTGACGCGCTCGAGCTCATCCAGGAGAGCAACAGTAGGCTGGTTCATAGGGAGTTCCGAAAGAGTTTAACATTACCTAGTGAATAAGTAGACTATTGACCGAGCCCCG
>JAJZYE010000272.1 GCA_021806055.1 Actinomycetes bacterium
TCGAGGTAGTTGCCGTAGTTGCTGATGCCTCCCTCGTGGAAGGTCACGCCGGGTTTGAGCAGGGCGCAGACCAGCAGGGGACCGTAGAGGAGGACCTGGCTGGCCGCGATGTCGCGGCGTACTCGCGAGGTCGCGGCGGCGCGCGCGACGCGCGACGCCTCAGGCACGTCCCGACGTCAGGCAGCAGTTCTTGAACTTCCGGCCACTACCGCAGGGGCACGGGTCGTTGCGTCCCGCGAGCGCGAAGGCACGTCGCAGGTCGTGCTCGTCACCAGCGAGTTCGGCCATGATCGTGCTCGGGCGCCGTCCGGCTCGCGCCAGGTCCACCATGCGCTCCACGTGGGGACGTACGTGGGCGTAGAAGCGGTGGTAGCCCTCGCAGAGGTAGTTGAGGACCTCGCCGTCGCGGGTGGCGATCCGGTCCTTGGGACAGCCGCCGTGGCAGTACGTGAGAACGTCGCACGACCGGCACCGAACGGCCAGGCCGTCGAACTTCGCGTCGCCGAATGCTCGCTGCTGCGGTGACGCGAGGAGTGCGGCCAGGTCGTCGTCGACGTCGCCGAGCCGGTGGGCGGGTCCGACGAAGTGGTCGCAACTGAAGATCGAGCCGTCGTGCTCGACGGCCAGTACCTGCCCACAGCGTTCGGCCATGACGCAGAGTTCCACGGGGTGGCCGCGCGCGACATTTGCGCACTCGAGGAAGTTCTGGACGTCCAGTCGTTCGACGTCGTGGCGAACCCACTCGTCGAAGATGGTGGTGAGGAAGGTGGCGTAGGCGTGGGGCGTCACCGAGTTGTCGCGAGGCTGGCCGCCCTCGTCGAGCTCGACGACCGGGATGAACTGCAGCCACCGCACGCCGAGGTCGAGGAAGAAGTGGTACACCTCACGCGGCGCCACGGCGTTCGCGGCGTTGATGGTGCAGAGCACGTCAGGGTTGAGCCCGCTCTCTCGTAGCCGTCGATAGCCCCGCAGGGCGCGCTCGTGGGTCGGGCGACCTCGACGGTCGCGCCGGCCCCGGTCGTGGTACGTCGAGGGGCCGTCCAGGCTCACCCCCACGGCGAAGTGATGGGCCGCGAGGAAGCCAGCCCAGGCGTCGTCGATGAGCGTGGCGTTGGTCTGGAGGTTGTTGACACACTGCCAGCCGTCAGGGAGATAGAGGTCCTGAAGTTCCACGACGCGCTCGAAGAACGCTAGGCCGGCCAGCGTGGGCTCACCGCCGTGCCACACGAACTGCACGGTGGGTCCGTCGCTCGCGGCGATGACGGCGCGCACGTAGCGGTCCAGCGTGTCGGGGTTCATGCGGTAGCGCTCACCGGAGGGGAACAGCGAGGTGGTGTCCAGGTAGTAGCAGTACTCGCAGTGCAGGTTGCAGATGGGCCCGACCGGCTTGGCGATGACGACGCGCACTCCCACCGCTCTCGCCCGGTCGGGTGCTGCGTCCATCACCACGGGCCTAGTCTGACACGGCCCGGTCCGTTTCGCCTCGTCGCGTCGCGCGCATCGCCGACGTACACTGACCTCGAGATGACGTGAACGGCGACGAAGGGAGAGCGCATGAGTGCGACGCTAGGCGACCAGACCGAGCTCGAGAGCACGACGGTGGGGGAAAACGGCACGCTGACCTGGCTGGGCCACGCGACGGTCCTGCTGACGACCCAGAGCGGCACGCGTATCGTGTTCGATCCTTGGCTGGAGAACCCCAAGTGCCCGGACGGAGTGCACGACCTGGGGGCCCTGGACGCGATCGCGGTGACGCACGGTCACTTCGATCACATGGGCTCGGCCTCGCGCCTGGCCGCGGAGACGGGTGCGACCATCGTCTGCGTGCCGGAGATGGCGGCGTACTTCGCGTCGGCAGGCCTCTCGAACCTTA
This sequence comes from Actinomycetes bacterium, assembly GCA_021806055.1. GTDB lineage: Bacteria > Actinomycetota > Acidimicrobiia > Acidimicrobiales > RAAP-2 > RAAP-2. The sequence continues at coordinate 1,874 of JAJZYE010000272.1, forward strand.
CGGAGATGAATAAGGGTGGCACAGTACACGTCGCGGAGGTCACGATCACCATGGTGAGCGCCGATCACTCGTGCGGCATCGCCGTGGGGGAGAATCTCCCCCACGCCTACGGGGGCAACCCTGTCGGCTTCGTGGTGGGTCTGGCGCCGGGCGAGGGCGGCCCCTTCTACATTTCCGGGGACACCAACGTGTTCGGCGACATGAAGCTGATTCGGGATCTCTACGCCCCCGAGTTGGCGCTGGTGCCGATCGACGGGCACTACAACATGGGTCCGCGCGAGGCCGCCTACGCCGTGGGGCTGCTCGGCGTGGCGCGCGTGGCTCCCTACCACTACGGGACGTTCCCGATGCTCGCTGGCACGCCCGACGAACTCCGCCGCCACCTCCACGGGTCGTCGTCGGCGACCGTGGTCGACGTCGCGCCCGGAGGCTCGATTCCGCTGCGGGTCTAGCGGCGCCGCGGTCCCGCGACGCGCGGTATCTAGAAGTGGTGCGCGAACCAGTTGTTCGCGAGCGGGGTGATGGCGACCGCCGCGATCAGCCCCACGAAGAGGCTGGACGCCACGACCCACTGACGCACCGACGCACCACGCACCTGGCGCCGCGTACGGTGCAGGAAGTCGAGCGGGGCGAGGCGCGCCGTCTCGCCGATGTGGCCGAGGACGTGAATCGTCATAACGGCGAACCACAGGACGAAAC
>JAJZYE010000273.1 GCA_021806055.1 Actinomycetes bacterium
CCCTGTTCACGGCCACGGTGACCAGCCTCACCCACTCCTTCGGCGACTCGACCCGACGCAAGATCTACCTCTTCCTGCGCGAGCACCCCGGTGCGACCGCCGCCACCCTCGCCGAGCACTGCCAGGTGCACGCCAACGTCGTGCGCCACCACCTCGAGCGACTCACCGAAGGCGGCTACGTCACCTTCGACAACGTGCGCAAGGCCACCGCCGGCCGGCCGGCCCGTGGCTACCGGGTGATCGACGACTCCCTGGCCATGGAAGGCTCGGTGCGCCGCGACGCGCTGCTGGTCGCCCTGCTGGAGATGGCCCTGGAGCGCCTGGGCCCGGACGCCTCGGAGTCGCTCGCCCACGACGTGGGCGTCGAGTACGGACGCACCCTGGCGCCGGGACTGGGCACGGGCGACTCCTCGACGCGCTCGGTCAAGGACGCCATGAGCGCGATCGCCGGCCTGCTCACCGCACACGGATTCGCCGCTCGCCCCGACGAGACCAACGCCAACGCGGTCGTCTCCGAGAACTGCCCCTTCGGCTCGGTGGCCACCCACCACCCGGTCCTGTGCGCGCTCGACCGCGGCCTCATCGCGGGCCTGCTCGAAGGGCTCGGCCACGGGCGTTCGACGGTCACGCTCAGCTCACGCGCCCGCGGCGACGACGCCTGTCGCGTGACCGCCTGATCGCGACCTACTCGCGACCCAACTCGGCCTCCAGCTGCGCCAGGACGTCCGGGTCCTCCAGGCCGCTGGTGTCGCCGCGTGCGGTGCCGTCCACCACCAGCTCGCGCAGGAGCCGGCGCACGATCTTGCCACTGCGGGTACGCGGCATCGTCGAGAGCACGTGCACCCGGCGCGGACGCGCGATCGCACCGATCTCGTCGACCAGGCGCTGGCGCAGGTCCTCCTCGCTGATCGCGACGTGCGACGCCGTCGTGAGCGTCACGAAGGCCTCGGGGACCTGTCCCTTGACCGGATCGTCGACCCCGATCACGGCGGCCTCGGCCACGCCGGGCATGGTCAGCAGTGCGCTCTCCATCTCCATCGTCGAGAGTCGGTGCGCGGCGACGTTGATGACGTCGTCCACGCGGCCCACCACCCACACGTGCTCGTCGGCGTCCTCGATCGCGGCGTCGGCGCTGTCGTACCGTGAGGGCCCGAAGCGGGTGAAGTACTGCGCCCGGTAGCGCTGCGGGTCGCCCCAGATGCCACGAAAGAGCGTCGGGAACGGCTGGGTGATCGTCAGGTACCCGACCGCCCCGGTCCCCACCCGCTCACCCGACTCGTCGACGATCGCGTAGTCGTGACCGGGTAGGGCCACGCCGCACGAGCCGGGCTTGGCCGGCGTCACGCCCACCGCCGAGGAGGTCCACGCACTGCCCGTCTCGCTCTGGCCGTAGGTGTTGTTGATCTCGAGGGAGCCGTCACCGAGGTGGTCGCGCACCCAGTGCCACGTGGTGGCGTCGAGCGGCTCGCCCACCAGTGCCAGCAGGCGCAGCGCCGAGAGGTCGAAGCGTGCGGCGAGCTCGCCTCCGTGGCGCGCCAGCATGCGCAGCACGGTCGGCGCGGTGAAGACCTTGGTCACCCCGTGGTCGGCCAGGATCGAGTAGAGACGCTCCGGACCGGGGTGGTCGAGCGCCCCCTCGGTCGCGAGCATCGTGGCGCCCCACGCCGTCGCGCCGATGAGCTCGAAGATCGGGAAGGTCAACCAGCCGCAGTCCGCGGTACACCAGTACACGTCGTCGGGCCCGAGGTCGAGCGCGTACTTGACGTTGTGGTAGGCCCCCGTGAGAAAGCCCAGCCCACTGTGCACAAGGCCCTTCGGGCGGGCGCTCGTCCCGCTCGTGTAGATGATGAACCCGGGGTCGTTGGCCTCGAGGGGCACCGGGTCGGCGCCGTGGGGGGTCGCGGCCATCAGGTCGTCGTAGTAGCGATCGCGCGGCGCGCTCATCGGCACCTCGGGATTGGCGCTACGGCGCACGACGACCACGTGCTCCACGCTGGGCAGGCGGTCCAGCACCTCGTCGAGCGTCGCCTTGAGCGCGAGGGGCCGGCCGCGCCGGAACGTCTCGTCGGCGGTCACGACGACCCGTGCCCCCGTATCAATGACGCGCTCGGCGAGCGCGGTCGCGGAAAAGCCCGAGAAGATGATGTTGTAGATCGCTCCAATGCGCAAACAGCCGTGCACGACTGCGAAGGTCTCGAGCAGGTTGGGCAGGTAGAGCGCCACGACGTCGCCACGTCCCACCCCGAGGTCGACCAGGACCTGGGCGAAGCGCGCGGTCTGATCGGCGAACTCCGCGTAGGTCCACGCCCGCTCGGCACCGTCCTCGCCGATCCAGCGCACCGCTTCCTTGTCCGGCGTGGTGCGCGCGTGGCGGTCGACGCAGTTGACGCTCACGTTGCCCCGCGCCCCGGGGAAGAAGGCGAAGCCCTCCGCCAGGCTGCCCGTCATCGCCGGCGTGGTCGGCCACCCCTCGCTCCACTCCAGCTCCCCGGCGACCTGGGCCCAGTAC
>JAJZYE010000274.1 GCA_021806055.1 Actinomycetes bacterium
TACCGCCAACGCGCTGGCCCAGGCGGTGGGCTGTGAGCTGGTCGCGGTGTCCTCGCTGGAGCTGCTGGCTCGCGGCGCCCTCGCGCGCGGCGCGCGCGGCACCCTGGTGAGCTGCGTGGACGCGCGTCGCGGCGAGGTCTTCGTGCAGACCTTCGCGCTGGACGGCGACGCCGTGCGCGCGATCGGGGAGCCGGCGGTGGCGCGCCCGCGCGCCGTGGCGATCGAGTGGGCCACGAACGGTGCGCCGGTGACCTTCACCGGCGACGGCGTGGCGCGCTACAGCGAGGACTTCCACGCCGTGCCCCAGGGGGTGATCGTCGAGCAGATGGTCCCGCCCCCGGCGCAGGGCGTGGTCCTCGCCGACGCGCGCGAACCGGTGGCCAGCGTGCGCCCCCTGTACCTGCGTGACGCCGACGCGGTCGCGAACTTCACGACCCGCGACGGTCCGACGGCGACGTGAGCGGCGACTGGACCATCCGCCTGGTGCAGCGCCGCGACGTGCGCGACCTGCTGGCCATCGAGCAGGCGCAGTTCCCCGAGCCCTGGAGCCGGGCCATGCTGCTGGACGAGATCACCAACGCCACCACGCGCCGCTACACCGTCGCGGTGCACGACGGGCGGATCCTCGGCTACCTCGGCGTGATGTTCGTACTCGACGAGCTGCACGTCAACACGTTGGGTGTGGCGCCGGGGGAGGAGGGGCGCGGGGTGGCGACCTCGCTGCTGGACGACGCCTGGGCCGACGCCGCGACGCGCGGGATCACGCGGGCCACCCTCGAGGTGGCCGTCTCCAACGAGCGGGCCCAGCGCCTCTACTGGCGCTACGGCTTCGCCCCGGTGGGCGTGCGCCGGCGCTACTACGAGCGCACCGGGGAGGACGCACTGGTGATGTGGGCCGACCTCGCTTCGCGGCTTGCGGATCGGCCGCCCGAGGCGTGACCTACGCTGGCTCGGTGGGCGTAGTGCTGGGGATCGAGACGAGTTGCGACGAGACCGCCGCCGCCGTCGTGGACGAGGACTACCGCACCCTCGCCTCGCGGATCGAGTCCTCGATCGACGAGCACCGTGACTTCGGCGGGGTCGTGCCGGAGCTGGCCGGCCGCGCGCACATCACCCACCTGCCGGGCGTGGTGGCCGGGGCCCTGGACGACGCCGGACTCGACCCCCACCACCCCGCGATCGACGCGATCGCGGTGACCAGCGGGCCCGGCCTGGTCGGTTCGCTGCTGGTGGGGCTGTCGGCGGCCAAGGCCTACGCGCTCGCCTGGGAGGTCCCGGTGGTGGGGGTGAATCACCTGGAGGGCCACCTCTTCGCGCCGCTGCTCGAGCACCCCGACCTCGCCTGGCCGGTGGTGACCCTGCTGGTCTCGGGGGGCCACACCGCGCTGGTGGAGGTGCGCGGACCGGGTCGCTACGAGGTCCTGGGCGAGACCATCGACGACGCCGCGGGGGAGGCGTACGACAAGGTGGCGCGCTGGCTGGGCCTCGGCTACCCCGGGGGACCGGCGATCGACGCGCTGGCCGCGACCGGCGACCCCACGGCGCTGGCGCTGCCGGTCTCGATGACGGGACCCGGCTTCGACCTCTCCTTCTCCGGGCTGAAGACCGCGGTGGTGCGCGCGCGTGGCGTGGCCGACGTGGCCCTCGCCGACGTCGCGGCGGCCTTCCAGGAGGCCGTGAACGAGCAGCTGGTGCGCAAGCTGCGCGCCGCGCTCGCGGCGCGCCCGGCGGCGGGGGTCGCCCTGGCGGGCGGGGTGGCGGCGAACTCGGCGCTGCGCGCGCGGGTGCGCGACCTGGCCGAGGAGTTCGGCGTGGCCCTGCACCTGCCGAGCACTGCGCTGTGCACCGACAACGCCGCCATGATCGCGGCCGCCGGACGCTACCGCCTGGCGCACGGCGGGGCCCGCGGGCTCTCCCTGGCCGCCCGGCCCAACTGGACGCTCCAGGAGTTGGCGTGAGCGACGCGACGCCGAGCGCGGGTCACCCGCTCTGGGAGCCGCTGCACCTGTCCCAGTGCGACCCCGACCCGGTGGCGCAGTTCCGGCGTTGGTTCGACGACGCCGCCGCGTTGATGGCCGAGCGGGAGGCCGTCGCCCTGGTCACCGCCACGCCCGACGGGCGCCCGAGCGCGCGCATGGTGCTGCTGCGCCACGTGGACGATCACTCCTTCGGGTGGTACACCAACTACGACTCGCGCAAGGGCGTGGAGTTGGCGGCGAACCCCGTGGCCGCGCTCCTGTGGTACTGCGAGGCCCGGGGGCGTCAGGTGCGCATCGAGGGTGACGTCGTTCGCGCGCCGCGCGCCGCGTCGGACGCGTACTTCGCCCAGCGGCCGCGAGGGTCACGGCTCGGGGCCCACGCGAGCCACCAGAGCGCGCCGCTGGCCTCGCGCGACGAGCTCGAGGCGCGCGTCGCCGAGGTCACCCGGGCCTTCGAGGGTCGCGAGGTGCCGCGCCCCCCCTACTGGGGCGGCTACCGGCTGACCCCGACGCGCGTCGAG
>JAJZYE010000005.1 GCA_021806055.1 Actinomycetes bacterium
GTTCCTCCACTCGTTCGTCCACGATGAGCGAGAGGTAGCGCTCCTCGAGCGACGCACGCGTGCGCAGCGCCACGAGAGCCACGCCCACCTCGCCGAGGTACGAGTGCATCGTGGCGAGTCGTTCGGGCGTCGCCACGGCCGCGCAGCGCAGCCGCAGGGGCCCGTCGAGTTCGACGCGACAGGCGAGTCGTCGCCCGAGCTCGACCGGGTCGACCGGGCCGGCAACCTCGATGACCAACTCGGGCTCGCCCGCGAGGTCGTCCAACGTGCCCGACGCGATGACGTGGCCGCGCTGCATGATCACCAGCCGGTCGGCGACCCGCTCCGCCTCGGCGAGCTCGTGCGTGGTGATCAGCAGGGCGCAGCCGCGATCGCGCTCGGTGGCGATCAGCGACCGGATGACCTGTCGACCCTCGGGATCGACCGCGGTGGTGGGCTCGTCCAGGACCAGCACCCGGGGCCGACCCAGGAGGGCGAGGGCGAGGAGGGTGCGCTGCTGTTCACCGCCGCTGAGGCGTCGCCAGGGCGTGCGCGCGCATCGTTCGAGATCGAGCAGGGCGAGCAGCTCGGTCGGCGCGCGCGGTGCGTCGTAGTAGGTGGCGGTGAGCTCGAGCGCCTGGCGCGGGGTCATCGGGAACCAGACACCGCCGCGCTGGAGGAGCGCCCCGGTGCGCGCGACGACCTCGCGGTGGTCGCGTCGAGGGTCGAGTCCGTGGAGGCGCACGATCCCGGCGTCCGGCGCGCGGAAGCCGAGCAGCGTCTCGACCGCGGTAGTCTTACCCGCCCCGTTGGGACCGAGGAGGGCGACGACCTCCCCGTAGTCGACGTGGAGGCTCACGTCGTCCACGGCGACCAGGTCGCCGAAGGACACGCGAAGATGCTCAAGGGCCACGGCGCTACTCACGCATCGAAACTAGACGCTTCGCCGCGCCGCGAGCCCTCGGTAGGCTGAGCGTATGATCGATTTGGCGCAACTGCGCCGCGAGCCCGAGGTGGTGGTGGCGGCCCTGGGCCGTCGCGGCGTCGGGGTGTCCACCCTGGACGAGATCGTGGCCCTCGACGTCGAGCACCGACGTCTGCTCGCCGAGACCGAGCGTCTGCGTGCTCAGGTGAAGGATCTGTCGCGTCGAGTGGGCGAGGCGCGCCGTTCGGGCGACGTCGAGAGCGCGACGCGCCTGGCGGACGAGAGCCGGGTCGTCGGCGATCGCGAGCGCGCCAGTGCGGCAGCGACCGAGCTGGTCGGTGGCGACCTTCGCGACCGCCTGCTCCTGCTGCCGAACCTCCCCTCCCCCGAGGCGCCCGACGGCGACGACGAGACGGGCAATGTGGAGGTGCGCCGGTGGTGGTGGGGCCTCGACGAGGGCGCGGCGCAGCCCACGTTCGCCGAGCACCAGCGGGTGCCGCACTGGGAGGTGGGCGCGGACCTCGGGATTCTCGACCTCGAGGCCGGCGTCAAACTGGCCGGTTCGATGTTCCCGCTGTTTCGTGGCCCGGGGGCGCGGCTGCTGCGCGCCCTGGGCGGCTTCGCGCTCGATCAGCACCTGGAGGACTTCGAGGAGATCCGTCCCCCCACGTTCGCGCTGACCGAGACGATGCGTTCGACGGGTCACCTGCCCAAGTCGGCCGACGACATGTATGCCATCGAGCGTGACGGCTTGTGGGCGATCCCGACGGCGGAGGTCCCGCTCACGTCGATGATGCGAGGGGAGATCATCGATGAGGCGCGTCTCCCGATGCGCCTCACCGCGCAGACGGCGTGCTTCCGGCGCGAGGCGGGCGCCGCCGGGCGCGACACGCGGGGAGTGTTGCGCGTGCACGAGTTCGACAAGGTCGAGCTCTTCGCGTACTGCACACCGGATCAGGCGCCGGCGATGCACCTCGAGGTGTTGGCGCGCGCCGAAGGGATCATTCGCGCGTTGGGGCTCACCTATCGCGTCCTTGACCTGTGCGCGGGTGATCTGGGCACGTCGTCCAAGCGCACCTGGGACCTCGAGGTCTACAGCCCCGGCGTGGATCGCTGGCTCGAGGTGTCCTCGGTCAGCTGGTTCGGTGACTTCCAGGCTCGCCGGGCCAACGTACGCTTCCGTCGCGGTGACGGGTCGGTCGCGCTGGTGCACACGGTGAACGGCTCGGCGCTGGCGTGGCCGCGCATCTGGGCTGCGCTGGTCGAGACCGGACGCCAGAGGGATGGTTCGGTGGAGCTGCCGCGGGTGTTGGGGCCCTACCTAGGCGGCGTGACGCGGATCAGCCGGCCGACGTCGTAGTCTCGAAACGGTAGCCGACGCCGCGCACCGTGGTGATGAACACGGGTGACTTGGGGTCGTGCTCGATCAGCCCGCGCAGCCGCTTGATGTGCACGTCGAGGGTCTTGGTGTCGCCGACGTAGTCGCTGCCCCACACGCGATCGATGAGCACCTCGCGGGTCAGCACCCGACCGGGATTCTCGAGTAGGAGATGCAGCAGCGCGAACTCCTTCTTGCGCAACTTCACCTCCTCGCCCTCGACGAAGCAGCGCCGGGCGTCGACGTCGAGGCGAATGGGGCCACGCTCGATCACCGACTCGTCGTCGTCACTGTCGCGCGCCTCGCGGCGGCGCAGGACGGCGCGGATCCGCGCCACGAGCTCGCGCAGCCGGTAGGGCTTGGTGACGTAGTCGTCGGCGCCGATCTCGAGCAGGAGAACCATGTCGACCTCCTCGCCCTTGGCGCTCACGATGATGATCGGCACGTCGCTGACGTCGCGCAGCGAACGTAGGACGTCGAGTCCTGAGAGTCGCGGCAGCATGAGGTCCAGCAGCACGACGTCGAACTCGCCGGGCCGGAAGGCGTTGAGCGCGTCCAGACCGTCGCGGGCGGCGGTGACGTCGAACCCCTCACGCTGCAGCCCGATCGTCAGCGCGTCGACGAAGGACTCCTCGTCCTCGACGACGAGAACTCGGGTGCGCCGTCCCGCGTCGCCGTGCTTGCTCACGGGTGGTTCACCGGCAGCTCGAGGGTGAAGGTCGATCCCTCGCCTTCGCGAGAGTCCACGATCACGGTGCCGCCATGGTTCTGGGCCACGTGACGCACGATACTCAGCCCGAGCCCGGTCCCTCCGGTCTCGCGCGCCCGGCCCGGATCCACCCGGTAGAAGCGCTCGAAGATCCGCTCGAGGTCCTTGCTCGGGATGCCGATTCCCTCGTCGCGCACGACGACGCGTACGACGGGACCGACGACCTCGCCCTCGTCGGTCGTGGTGGCCTCGGCTCGCTCGACGCTGACGCGCACGACGTCGCCGGGCGCGGAGTAGACGACGGCGTTCTCGAGCAGGGCGTGCACGGCGGACACCAGCTGGCGGCGGTCGCCCACGACCACGTGGGCGAGTTCGGGCTCGTGGAACTCGAGTCCTACGTCGTGCTGCTCGGCCGCGGTGCGGATCCTCTCGATGGCCTCGGCGACGAAGAGCGTCGCCGGGATCGGCTCGCGCGAGGGGGATCCCTCGTTCTCGATGCGCGACAGATCCAGGAGGTCCTCGATGATCCGGTTCACGCGGTAGGCCTCGGCGTTGATACGTTCGGCGAGGCGCTGGGCAATCGCCGGGTCGCGCTCGACCTGCAGGGTCTCGGCGAGCAGACCCAGCGCACCGATGGGCGTCTTCAGCTCGTGACTGACGTTCGCGATGAAGTCGCGGCGGATGTCCTCGAGTCGCCGTCGCTCCGAGACGTTCTCGATCACGGCCAGCACGCCGAGGGGTCGGCGCCCGTCGTCGATGACGGTGGCCCGCACGGTGAGCGTGCGCCGCGGCGGGCCGTAGAGGTCGATGGTGCGCTCGGCCACGCCGTTGGACCAGCCGTCGGCGAGGATATCGGTTACCGCCTGGGCGGCGATGGCGTCGCCGTAGCGGCTGGCCATGAGCTGCTCGGCCTGGGCGTTGCGCAGGATGACGTCGCCGCTCTCGTCGCACAGCACGAGGCCCAGCGGCAGGCTGTCGAGGGATCGGCGAAGGCGGATCGCCTCGGCGCTGGACTCGCTGACGGCGGTGGTGGCTTCGCTGGTCACCTCCTCTAGGTACGCCAGGGCGGTCTCGACGCGACCGTTGTCGCGGGGTACCTCGACGCCCAGGCGAGCGCCCAGCGCGCTCAACCGCTGGGCGATCGCCCGGTGGTCGCGGATGCGAGAGACGAGGAAGCCCAGGAGGAGGCCGACGATGATGGCGCCGGCGAGGGCGCCGTAGAGAGCGGCGGGGGGCCACTGGGACACGAGGTTGACGGTGGCGAGGGGCACGCCTCATTCTCGCAGACCCGCACCACGAAGCCGGCGACGCCGACCGTTGGGTGCCCACACGATCAAGGGAGACCCCATGTACATGGCCGGCGTGCAACTGAGTCCGTCGTCGAGCGCGCTGCCCGGCTACCAGGCTCTCCAGCAGTTCACCGACGGGATAGCCTCGTGGGCTCTGCTGGCGACCCTGGCGGCATTCCTGCTGGGGGCGGCGCTCTGGGCGATCGGCAGCCACACCCAGAACATGCACCAGTCGATGTCGGGACGTCGAGCGGTGGCGACGTCGCTGCTGGCGGCCGTGCTGATCGGTGCCGCGCCCCACGTCATCAACTTCTTCTTCTCGGCGGGGGGGAGGGTCAACTGATGGGGTCGTGGCTCTGCCTCGCTTCCCCCGTGGGCTGCGCCGCGACCACCCTGGCGCGCGCCACGGTTGGCGACGTCTTCGGGGGCGTGACCGCATGGATCACCGCCAGCGTGTCGTGGCTCCTCGCCGCGGCCGGACACGTGCTGGCCTCCGCGTCGGACCCGACCACCGTGGCGAGCGCCGCGCGCCAGGAGTACGGCGTCCTCGTGGGGGTGGCGCCGATGGTGATGCTGGCCGGACTGATGGTCGCGACGCTCCAGGCGGTGCGCCACGGGGACGCGTCGTCGCTGTGGCGCGTCTACTTCGGCGTGGTGCCGGCCAGCGTGGTGGCGATCGTCGCCGCCCCGTCGGTCGCGGTGCTGGTGCTGCGCGCGATCGACCAGCTCTCGCGCGTGGCGGCCACGAGCGACGCGTCGCGCGCCAGCCAACTGGCCCGCGTCTTCGCCCGCCTGCCCACCTCCACCCCGGGTTTCGGGATCCTTCTGCTTGCCGGCGGGGTCGTGGTGGGGTGCTGGCTCTTGTGGTGCGAGCTCATCGTGCGCACCGTGATCCTCACGTTGTTGCTGGTTCTGGTGCCGGTCGCGGCCGCGCTCGCCGCACTCCCCGCGACCCGACGACTGGGCTGGCGCCTCGCCGAGACGTTCGCGGCGGTGGCGTCGACGAAGTTCCTCATCGTGGTGGCCCTGGCCCTCGGCCTGGACGAGTTGCGGGGGTCCTCGGCCACGCAGCTGATCACGGGCACCGTCACGCTGGCGCTGGCGGTGACGTCACCGTTCGTGCTGCTGCGCGTGATGCCCTTCGTGGAGCAGTCGGCCCTGCATCACCTCGACGGCCTGCGACAGCGCGCCGTGCGTGCGGTGGCACGGGTCCCGTCCTCGCCGGTTGGGCGGGCCGTGCACTCCCTGGCACCCGATGTCCTCCCGGCGCCCTACGAGGCGCCCGAGGACCTGGGACTGACCATGTGGCCGGGCGTGCCGGAGGCCCCGATGCCCCCCACCGACGGTGAACCGCCCGCGCCACCGGTGGGTACGCCCCAGCTGCGCGGAGGTCACGCCGTGCACTACTCCGACGGCGGCGGCCCGGTGGTGGGCTGGCACTTCGATGAGTGAGGCGCCGCGACTGGGGCCGGCCAACGCCGTCGTCACCTGGGCGGGCCTCGCACGCCATCGCGTGATCCTCGCCCTGGCGGGCGTTGGGGTCCTTGGCGACGCCCTGCTGCGTCCGGGGACGCCGGGGTGGGAGGTGGGTGTGGGGGTGGTCCTACTGGCGGGGGCGTTGCCCGCCGACGACGCGCGCAGCGTCGCCGAGTGGGCGGGCGCCGCCGCGTCCTTCCTGGTGCGCTCGCGTTGGATCACCGTGGCGGTGGAACACCCGTCGAACATCGCCGGAGAGGGCGCGGGGGTGAGCGTGACCAGCGCGCGCGCCTCGGTGACGGTGCGTGGCTTCGAACTCGAGCACCGGGGCCGACTCGAGTTGTCGGGGGAGGGGGCCGCGCTCGCGCGGGCGTTGGCGGACCTGGTTGATTCGTTGGCCCTGGCACCCTCCGACCAGCACGTCTCGTGGCACGTGCGTCGCGACGGGGATGAGCTGGTGACGTTGCTGGCGGTGCGTGGTGCCGCCGCGGCCCCGCTGACGTTTCGCCCGCGCGACGCCCTGGTCGCGTGGTTCGCGGGCACGACCGTGGCCGAGCGGACGTGGCTGCTGGAACGCTGGCGCTACCTGCGCGCTCCCGGCGAGGTGCTGCGCGTCGTGCGCATTCGCGACTTCACGGCGGCGCGCGACGCGGCCGTCCTGGACCGCCTGGTCTGGACGTCGGCGCGAGTGAGCATCGCCGTGCACGTCGCGGTCGAGGAAGCGACGCGGGCGCGTCGCCTGGCCGAGCGCGCCGTGCACCGCAGCCGCAGTGACGCGGCGATCTCGCGGGGCGCGGGCTTTCGTGAGAGCGCCCGGGCCGCGTCCGAGACGGGACGCCTCGCGCGTCGCGAGAGTCAGATCGCGGCCGGTCGTGCTCTGGTGCGACTGGGCGTGTACGTCACCGTGCACGCCGCCGGGCTCGACGAGCTGCGCGCGTCGGTCGCCGAGGTTCTCGAGGTGGCGCGCGCGGCGGGCCTGCGCTGCGAGCGCGGGGTCGGGCGACAGGGGCCGTGGCATCGCTACCAACTACCCGGCGGGCTCGGGTGGTGAGTCGGCCCTGGACCCACTGGGCGACCTCGGTCGATCTCGACGTCCTGCGGGTACCCGACTCCGACGCCGGCACCGGACTGGTCGGGCGACCGCTCGGGCGCGCGGTGCGCGGGGGGGACTTCGTCTTCGACCCCTTCGACGCCTACGCGTCAGGACTCGTCTCGAATCCGAATGTGGTGGTCGCCGGAGCCATCGGCACGGGAAAGAGCACCGTCGTCAAGATGATGGTGGATCGGGCGCTCGAGCGCGGGCGCCACGTCGTGGTGGTCGACCCGAAGGGTGAGTACGGCGAGCTGGCGGCTCGTCACGGTCAGCGCTCGTTCGCCCCGGGTCGCGACGGCTGGTGCACGCCGTTTCCCGATGACGATCGCGAGGCGCGGGCCCTGACGGGCGCCCTGCTCGCGAGTGCGCGCGGTGGTGCACTGAGCAACGAGCACCACTTCGCCCTCGACGTCCTGTGGGAGGCGGTCGCGACACCCCGACCGCGCCGCCTGCTGGCCGCCCTGCTCGATCGCGCGGGCGGTCACCTCGACGATCGCGGCCCGTCGCCGTTACGGGATCTGGCGATGACGCTGCACCGATTCGTCCACGGCGATCTCGCCGGCCTCGTGGACGGCGTCGGTGAGCCCCTCTCCTTCGGGGACCGCCTCGTCGTGCTGGACCTCTCGGCGTCGTGGTCGAGCGGAGCGCTGCCGATCGTGGCGCTGAGTGCCACGGCCGCGGCCCAACGAGTGGCGTCGACGAGCTCGGCGCTGGGGTACCTGGTGCTCGACGAGGCGTGGGCGCTGTTGAGCGACCCGGGGGCGCTGGCCTGGCTGCGGGGCTCGTGGAAGCTGGCGCGCGCGCGGGGTCTGGCGCACCTGCTCGTCCTGCACCGGTGGAGTGACGTGGCCGCGGTCGGCGACGAGGGCAGCGCCGGGCGCGCCACGGCCCAGGGTCTGTTGCGCGAGTGCGAGTCGTCGTGGCTGTTTCGCCAGCCCCCCGACGAGGCCGGCGAGATGGCTCGCGCCCTGGGGCTGGCTGGCGCGGAGACGCACCTCGTCACGTCGCTCGGTCGCGGGTCGGCGCTCGTGCGCTACGGCGCGCACCGGTCGGTCGTGCGCGTGCGACCGGACGAGCGCGACGTGCGCTTCGTGGACACTGACGCCGCGATGCGCTCCCCCGGGTCGTCGTGACATCGGATCGCCCGCCGCTGGGGCGGCGCACGTGGCGTGGCGTGGCGTGGGGGCCGATGACGCACCTGTCGCCGGCCAGTTCGCTCCTGGTCGTCGGGCCGACGCAGGTGGGCAAGACCTCGTCGGTCGTCGTGCCGGCGCTCTTGAACTGGACCGATGCGCTCGTGGTGACCAGTGTCAAGCGCGACGTGGTGGACACGACGTCGCGGTGGCGCTCATCCCTGGGTGAGGTGCAGGTGCTCGAGCCGGGGCTGGACGACGGCATGACCTGGGATCCGCTCGAGGGCGTGGCGACGATGCGTCACGCGCTGCGCGTCGCCGGTGACCTCACGGGGCGCGCGCCGGCGCACGCCGACTCGGAGTTCTGGAACACCCTGGCCGCCAAGCTGCTGGCGGGGATGCTGGTGGTGGCGCGGGAGCGCTCGCGGAACATCTTCGACGTGGCGGGCGCGATCGAGCGTCGCGACTTTGCCGCGTGGTGCGACGACGCGAGCGTGGCGTCGCGCTCGGTGCGCGACTTCCTCGATCACGACGCCAAGACGCTCGACGCGGTCGTGACCACCGTGGAGGCGATGGTGGTGCCTTGGCGCTTCGCGCAGCCCACGGCGCGGGTGCGCCGCGTGGTGGATGGCCCCAACACGCTCTACCTCTGCAGTCCCCGCGGCGAGCAGCGCCACTACGAGGCGCTCTTCCGCGGTGCTCTGCGCATGGTGCTCGAGGAGCAGCAGCGTCGGGTGGACGAGGGGCGCGGTCGACGTCTGCTCGTGGTTCTGGACGAGGCGGCGTCCGTGGCCCCTCTCGACGACCTCGACCAGCTGGCGGCGACCGTGAGCGGGCTGGGGGTGACGCTGGTCACGGTGGTCCAGGACTTCTCCCAACTGGTGGGGCGCTGGGGACCTCGGGCCTCGACGATCGTGAACAACCACACGACGCGTCTCGTGATGGCTGGTCTCGCCGACCCCAGTGTGGGTCGCTACCTCCCGGAGATTGTCGCCCCGCGGGGTAGCCGTCCCACGCCACCGCTACGCGTGCGACCGCCGGGGACGGCGGTCCTCGTGGCCCGTCATCATCCACTGGTGACCTTGCGCCTGCGGCCGTGGTGGCGAGATCGTCGCCTGCGCGTGCGCGGCGAGAGATCCTAGGTACGATTCCCGGATGGCCTCGTCGCGACCGTTCCCGCCCGAGGTTGTCTACGGTGTGGACATCGGCGCGACCAACATCAAGTACTGCCACGTCGGCCCCGACGGCACGCTCCTCGAGACGCTGCGCCGGCGCACGACGCCGTACCCGTGTACCCCTGAGCGCCTCGTCACGACGCTGGTCGGGCGTATCCGCCGCTGTGGCACCACGCGGGTGGGCGTGGGCTTTCCGGGCGAGTTCGCCGACGGCCACGTGGTGCGCCCGGGCAACCTCTCTCGTCCGGGTGGCCCGGGCACGCCGGTCGATCCAGACCTGGACCATCGCTGGCGCGGCTTCGACTTGCAGGGGACACTGCGCGCGCACACCAGCCGTGACGTGCGGGTGGTCAATGACGCCACGCTGGCCGCGATCGGCGCGAGCCTCGGCCACGGCGTCGAGCTGGTGTTCACGTTGGGGACCGGGTTCGGATTGGCCAAGCTGGACGACGGCCAGCCCGTGCGCGTCCGCGACGTGGGCCAGGAGGTGTTCCGCGACGAGCGGACCTACGACCAGGCTCTCGGCGAGCAGTCGCGCGCCCAGGACGAAGCGGCGTGGCGTGAGCTGCTCGAGCGGGCCCTCGCGGGCTTCGTTGAGGAGTTCGGCGCCGACACCGTGCACCTGGCTGGTGGCAACGCGCGACGCGTCACGTCGGAGATGTTCGCCAGTCTCCCCTGTCCGGTCATCGTCAACGGTAACGAGTCCTCGATGACCGGGGCAGCCCGCCTCTTCTATCCGTTGGGCACCCTTCCTCAACCTTGAGGGTGCTCGTGGGCCAGTTCCACGGCGCTCGTGGCGAGAACCTCAGCGGCCACGCGGCACGCCTCGTCGTCGACGGCGAAGTCCGGTCCGTGATGCATTCCACTGCTGCCGTCGGCCAGTGCCCCGCCGACGAAGAGGTAGCAGCCCGCCACGCGTCCCAGCAGCTCGGCCACGTCGTCGCTCGGCGCGACGGGAGGTGTGACGAGTACCGCGTCATGACCGACGAGCCGCGCGGCGACGTCGAGGACACGGGCGACCACGGCGGTGTCGTTGACGACCGCGGGTGCGCTCTCGCCGAGCTCGAACGAGGCGGCGACGCCGAAGGCGGACTCCACCTCGGCGACGAGGCGTCTCAGCCGCTCGAGGGCGACGTCGAGGTGATCGGGCGTGAAGGTACGAAGTGTGCCCAGCGCGGTCGCCACGCGCGGAACGACGTTGTTCGCGGTGCCAGCCCGCACCACACCCGCCGAGCAGGCGCAGTCGGTTCCCTCGAAGGAGAGGCCCGCCACGACCTCACCGAGGCGCGGGACCAGGTGGCTCAGCGCGAGCACGACGTTGCCCTCGACCTGGGCCATCGCGCCGTGCCCGCCTCGTCCGGTGAGGTGAACGGTGATGGCGTTCGCGGCGCTCATGAGCGTGCCGGGCCGCGTCGCGACGAGACCGACGGGCGCGAGCGACGTGACGTGAGCGCCGAGGATGACGTCCGCCGGGTGATCGATCAGGAGCCCGCCGTCGATCATCGCGCGGGCGCCACCGAGGGCTTCTTCAGCCGGTTGGAAGACCAGGGTGTACTCGCCGGCCAACGCGTCGCGCCGTTGGGCCAGGAGGTCGGCGACGGCGAGTAGTGCCGCGGTGTGCACGTCGTGGCCGCACGCGTGCATGACGCCGTCGTGACGCGAGGCGTGGGGCCCGGGACGCTCCTCGTGCACGGGCAGCGCGTCGATGTCGGCGCGCAGCATCACGCGTCGCCC
This sequence comes from Actinomycetes bacterium, assembly GCA_021806055.1. GTDB lineage: Bacteria > Actinomycetota > Acidimicrobiia > Acidimicrobiales > RAAP-2 > RAAP-2. The sequence goes on from JAJZYE010000005.1 coordinate 10,892, forward strand.
CGGCTGGGCCCCGCGCAGCGTGGCGACGGCGCCCGTCTCCGTGGGACAGGGGGCGAGCTCCCACCCCAGGGTGACGAGGCGCTCGCGGATCACCGCCGTCGTGCGGTGTTCGTGGAAGGAGAGCTCGGGGTAGGCGTGAAGGTCGTGGCGCAGATCCATCATCGGGTCGCGCGCGCGCCGCCATAACTGCGCCAGGGAGTCGGCGAACGTGTCGTCCATCACCGCATGGTAGCGATCCGTCCCGGGGTGCGGTGGCTTGACCCGAGACGCGTCCCGGCCGCCAGGCACTACGATGGGGGACCGAGTATCACTGCGGCTGTAGCTCAGCGGATTAGAGCATCGGTCTACGGAACCGAGGGTCGGGGGTTCGAATCCCTCCAGCCGCACCAAGGACTGTCCATACGTCGACGGAGCCCGTGTGCGAAAGTGGCCGGACGTCCCCCCTGCCAAAGCGCCGATTATCGAGCTTGAGACGTTGGGGCATCGCGACAGTGGTCGACGTAGCCCCTTAATGACATCCTGCTCACTCGGCAAACAATTGCGACTATGCCGAGAGCCATCCATCCGGCAACGGCCGCGATTGTGTCAGGCGCCGCCCAAGCCGGTGACGGTGCCGTCAGATCTGAGAGGGCGCGTGCGGACGCGGCGCGGGTCGCCAGGGCGAGGGAGAACTCGAGGGCTGTGGGAGGATCCACGTCGAGGATCTAGCGCCACGGTGTGGCGAAGCTCGGCCCACCAGATTCCCTTCGGCTGCGTCGTCTCGTCGCCGGCCAGGGTGGTGAGCATCACATCGGCGCACGTGCACCAGAGAGAAGCCAACGAGGTCGCGTGCGGATACGGCTGTCGAGGGCTAGGTGAAGACGCTCGACAGTGGAGGTGGAAATCGCGAAGTGACTTCCAAAGGCTCGGGTCGCTCTTGACCCCTGACGTATGTCCATTTCTCTCAACGTGATCGAGCCGCGGTGGCTCAGGAAACTCCGCGGCCCTGCTCCGGCGTCGCGTCGGAACTCCCCGCCTGGGCTCTGGAACGTGGCGTCCCGACACTCTCGGAGGGAGAAAGCGCAGCAAGCCTGCTGACGCAGTAGCCATCGTTCACCGAGCTGACCAAGGTTCGCCGGTGAGCGGCAGTCTTCATACGTTCGTCACGCAGACGAGCGCCCGCGGCGGTACTCTCACGTTGAGTGGTGATCAGTCGGGTCATGGGGAAGGCTGTATGCGAAGTGTCCGTTCTGCCGCCGGCGTGGCCCTCGCGTTCGCCGTGTTCTCGGTCACAGCCGCGGGTGCCGCGTCCTCGCCGTATCCGGCGACGCTGACAATGCAGCACGGACTCACCTTTTCGGCCACGGGCCACGCGCTGCGTTGGGGAACCAGGCTCACCGCCGCGCAGGCCCGTTGGGTGACCATCAGGTCATCGGGAACCACTTACCGGTGGGGCGTATGGCAGGAAGACGGGGTGGCGGGGCAGTTCCCGGTGCGTAGCACCGACGGCGGAGCTCACTGGATGGCCGCGGGGCCGCAACTCGCCTCCGACTGGGCGGGTGGGTCGCTCTACTACGTCACCAAAGTGATCGGGGAGGGTCCGTCCGCCGTCGCCATGGTCAGCAACTCCATCATCGACGTGACGACCGACGCCGGACGTCAGTGGTACCAGTACCTTCACGCTGCCGATAACTGGTCAGTCACCGCCCACGCGGTGAGTGGTGGCGGCATGGGCCTGCGTATCGGTCCAGCCAGCTATGCCACGTTGCCGAAAGCAAGCTACGCCGTCTACGTCTTGAATGTCGCTCACCATCAATGGCACCGGACGGGCCAGTCGCTTCGCTAGGGCCGGACTCTTCGCCCACCGAGTGCGCCGACGGAACGAGTCCTGGGCAGGGCTTCGAGTCGCGCGAGTCAGCTTTCTCGGTGTAGCGAGTGAGAAATCACGAGGTCGCCTCGCCAGTGACCACGTCCCGTATGGACGGTCACGTATGTACAGGTTTCACCAGTGCGATGAGTAGCGACATCGTTGATGGTCTCTGGTGGGCGGTCGGACGCTTCAGACGGGTCGCCGGTCATGTCGTTCGCCGTCGATCTCGTGCTCGATGAGCACCTCGCGCATCGAGCACGGTAGCGCCCTTCTCGTCGCGACGGATCCGCTGACGACGTGGTCGTCCCGGACTCGTGGCGCGAGGGCCCGAACGCCTCGGTCGACGTCGCGGAGGTTCCTATCGAATGGTCGTGCGCGGCGACGTTGCGGCACCATCACGGACGCGGCCCCAGCCGACCTTGCGGTCGTTGAGACTCGTCGCCGTCCTCGTCCTCGGGACGGTGACTCGTCATCTCGGTGGACGTCGTCGTGGACGATGCACGCGTCGCGAGTGTCGTGCCCTCGATCCGGAGGCTCACCGAGGATGGAGGGACGCGTGGCTATCACCGCCCAGGGCGCGGTCGACCTGACGCTTACGGGGGGACAGGTCGCGTGACCGAACTCCTCTGCCGGGAGTCTGTTTTACTACTCCAGCGATCGTCAACTGTGCCGTTCGCTCACTCGAGTGACCGACGCCGACCCGTCGTGGTCTGGTTGCGTCTCTCCAGTCTCAGTTCTGGGCGGTCCAGGTCTCGGGCATGCTGCAGACCGCGCACCAGTCCCCGGCGCGATCCCATCGGAGGCTCTGATTCACCTGGCGGCTGTAGCCGCCAGGTGAATCAGAGTTCGCGGCGAAGCCGCGACTTGCTTCGCTGATGTCACAGACTCGCCTTATCGTGGGGTCGTGATCTCGTTAACCACTTACATGATCGGAGCGGGACAAGTTTTCTTAGGTCGGGGCACAGTATGGTCGTGAGTGATACCCGACTGCGCGAGCGCCGGTGGCGTTACGTCGTTGGGGTTGCACGTCGTGTGGTGTCCCAAGTACCGCAGACGAATTCTGCGCGGGCCAGTGGCGCGACGACTTGATGAACTATTGGCCGTAGTCGCCACCGAGAATGGTTGGGAGATCGTTGCGTCTGAGGTCATGGCCGATCACGTTCATCTATTCGTCCGTGTGCGACCGACCGACTCGCCGGCCCACGTCGCCAGACTGCTGAAAGGCAGAACATCGCGAGTGATACGCCAAGAGTTCCCGTGGTTGTGCCACAACCGGGCTCTTTGGTCCACGTCATACTTCGCGGCATCAGTGGGCTATGT
>JAJZYE010000006.1:0-6629 GCA_021806055.1 Actinomycetes bacterium
GTCGTCGAAGTCGCGCCAGATCCGCTGTTCCAGCGAGTGCACCAGCGTCGCGAAGTCGCCGCCCTCGCCGCGCGCGTTGCCCGGACCACCGGGGAAGAGCGTGTCGCCCGTGAACAGCATCGGGGTCCCCTCCAGGGCGAAGCAGGTCGATCCCGGGCTATGGCCTGGCGTGTGGAGAACCCGTAGGCGAAGGTCGCCCACCACGTGGACCGCGCCGTCCACGAGCGGTCGGTCGAACTCATCGAAGAGGTAGGCGTCGTCGGGGTGCGCCCACACCGCGATGCCGCGGGCGCGCAGCGCGGCCGCGGCGCCGACGTGGTCGGGGTGGCCGTGGGTGGTCAGCACGCTGCGCACGCCGAGCTCGTCGGCGGCGTCGATCAGGCGCGGGGCCTCGTCGGCGGCGTCGATCAGCGCGGCCGCCCCCGAACGGCGACACTGGACCACGTAGACGTTGTTGGCGAGGGGTCCCACCACGAGACGGTGGACCGACGCGGCCGCGTCGGACCAGATGACCTGCACGTCGCTCACGACTCCAGCCTGCCACGTCGGACGGCGCCGGGAACTTTGGCTAGTCTCGCTGGTGCGCCCGTGTGTACCACCCAGTAAGGACAGGCCAGTAAGGACAGGGTCACCATGAACTTTGGATTTAGTGCCGAGCAGGAGGAGTTGCGGGCGATGGTGCGCCGCTTCTTGGAGGAGAAGTCCCCCGAGAGCGAGGTGCGTCGTCTCATGGCCACCGCGGAGGGCTACGACCCCGCGGTCTGGTCCCAGATGGCCGACGAGCTGGCCCTCCAGGGTCTCGCGATTCCCGAGGAGTTCGGGGGCCAGGGTTTCGGCCCGGTCGAGTTGTACGTGGTGTTCGAGGAGATGGGGGCCGCGCTGTACTGCGGCCCGTACTTCTCGAGCGTCGCGCTGGCGGCCAACGCGCTGGTGAACGCCAACGACGAGTCCGCGCAGCGGGCCTTCCTACCGGGGATCGCCGCTGGCACCACGATCGCCACCGTCGCGCTGACCGACGAGTCGGGCAACTGGGACCTTGACGCGACCTCGACGACGGCCGTGCGACGAGGCGATGCGTGGTCGCTCAGTGGCGTGCGCAGCTTCGTCACCGATGGTGCCCTCGCGAACCTCATCCTCGTACCCGCCACGACTGACGCGGGGCTGTCGCTGTTCGCCGTCGAGGGCGACGCGCCGGGTCTCGTGCGCGAATCCCTGGCCACCATGGATCAGACGCGAAAGCAGGGTCATCTCGTTCTCGACGACGTGCCCGCCACGCTGGTGGGCGAGGAGGGCGGCGCCACGCCGGGACTGGAGACCACGATGCAGATGGCGGCCGCCATGCTGGCCGCCGAGCAGGTCGGCGGTGCACAGCGCGTCCTGGACCGCGCCGTCGAGTACGCCAAGTCGCGCGTTCAGTTCGGGCGACCGATCGGCTCGTTCCAGGCAATCAAGCACAAGTGCGCCGACATGCTGCTCGACGTGGAGTCGGCGAAGTCGGCGGCGTACTACGCGGCGTGGGCGGCCCAGGAGCGCAACGACGAGCTGCCGATCGCGGCCAGCCTGGCCAAGTCGTTCTGCTCCGAGGCGTACTTCCACTGCGCCGCCGAGAACATTCAGATCCACGGCGGCATCGGCTTCACCTGGGAGCACCACGCCCACCTGTACTTCAAGCGCGCCAAGAGCTCCGAGCTGTTCCTCGGCGATCCGGCCTACCACCGCGAGCTGCTGGCTCAACGACTGGGCATCTAGGTCGCGTGCTGGCTCACGAGCAACTCGACAGCGACGCGTCGCGGCTGGACGTGCGCATCGCGTCGCCCGCGAGTCGCCCGGTGTCGGGTCACGTCCTCATCCTCGTGCACGGCCTGCCCAAGGCGGTAGGCATGGGGCGCCAGGCGGCGGGGCTGCTCCCCGAGCTCGCCGAGCACCTGGCCAACGAGTCGGGCTGGGTGGTGGCCTCGGGCACTCTCTCCGGGGTGGGCACGAGCACCGGGACCTTCTCGGCGACCCAGTGGCGTCGCGACCTCGCCCGGATCGTCGAGCACTTCGACGGGGAGGATCGGCGGCTCTCCCTCGCCGGCTTCGGCTTCGGCGGTGCGCTCGCCCTCGCGGTGGCGACCGGCGACGAGCGGATTCGCGGGGTGGCCACCTTCGCGGCGCCGGCCCACCTGGAGCCCTGGTGCGGCAGCGCCGAGGAGTTGCGCCGCGCGGTCGTGGCCGCGGGCGTCGTGCGCGACGAGTCTGACCTGCTCGGCGCGACGGCGCTGCGCGACGACGTGCTGCGCGTGGACCCGTGCGGGTCGATTGCCCGCATCCCCCCGCGGCGTCTCCTGGTCGGTCACGGTACCGAGGACCTCGAGGTGCCGGTCAGTGACGCGCGCGACCTCGTCGCGGCAGCGAGCGGCCGCGCTGAGCTGCGACTCATCCAGGGAGCGGGTCACCAGCTGCGGGCGGATCCGCGCATGGTGGCGACGCTGCTCGGCTGGCTCGATCGTCACCGCTAGGCCGTGGGCGACCGCGCCGGGGTCGGCGACGTCGCCGGGATCGCGCAATCCCGGCGTGGGGATGGTTCTGGGGCACAATGGGGGGGTGCAGATCCCCGCGAAGGCCGACTACGCGCTGCGCGCCCTGCTCACGCTCGCGGCGAGCGGCGCGTCGGTCAGCGCGGAGGAGTTGGCGCGTGAGCAGTCCCTGCCCGCGAAGTTCCTCGGCGCCATCCTGTCGGACCTGCGTCGCGGGGGACTGGTGACGAGCCAGCGGGGGCCTGAGGGAGGGTTCCGCCTGGCTCGCGATCCCGACCAGATTGTGGTCGCGGACGTCTTGCGCGTGGTGAGCGGCCCAATGGCCGGCGTGCGCGGAATGCGACCCGAGACACTGGAGTACGTGGGCGAGGCGACGCACTTGCGCGAGGTGTGGGTCGCGGTGCGCGCGGCGTTGCGCGAGGTGCTCGAGCACGTGACCCTCGGCCAGGTGCTGCGGGGCGAGTTGCCCGAGGCGGTCACGCGCTTCACCACCGATCCCGACGCGTGGGTCACCCGTCACCCGTGAAAAGAATTCATACCGACGGCGCGTGCCGCGGCAATCCGGGCCCCGGGGGGTGGGCGTGGGCCAGCGACGAGGGCGAGTACGCGAGCGGCTACGACGCTCACACGACGAATCAGCGCATGGAGGTGCGTGCGGTGATCGAGGCGCTGCGCGAGTACCCCGAGGGGCCGCTGACGATCGTGAGCGATTCGTCGTACGTCGTGAAGTGCTTTACGGACCGCTGGTACGAGGGGTGGCGGCGACGCGGATGGCGCAACTCCCAGGGACAGCCGGTGGCGAACCGCGACCTGTGGGAGCAACTGTTTGCGCTCACCCTGGACGTGGGGCGCGCCGTGACCTTCACGTGGGTCAAGGGGCACTCGGGCGACCCCATGAACGACCTCGTCGACCGCCTGGCGACCCGGGCCGCCGACGAGCAGCGCGGCCAGCACTCGCCCTGATCCCTGTGATCGTGGCGAGTCGCAAAGATTAGGCTTTCTGACGTCCGCCGCGTAGAAAAGGGGTTGTCGTGTCGTCAGAGGTCCAGCAGTTTGATCTGGTGATCGTTGGCGGTGGCCCCGGAGGGTACGCGGCTGCCCTCTACGGCGCGGCCGCGGGACTGTCTGTGGCGCTCATCGAGCGTGACAAGGTGGGCGGGACGTGCCTGCATCGGGGCTGCGTGCCGGCCAAGGAGTTTCTCGAGACCGCTCACGTGCGCCGCACGCTCGCGCACGCCGACGCCTTCGGGATCACGGCGACGGGGGTCGAAGTGGACTTCGCCGTCAGTCAGGCGCGCAAGAACGAGGTCGTCGGGCGCCTGCACAAGGGACTGACGGGACTGTTGAAGGGCCGCAAGGTCACGATCTTCGAGGGAACGGGCCGCCTGGACGCGGATCGCACGGTGACGATCGTGGACGGCGCCGACGCCGGCGTCGTGGCCCAGGGCGCGAACGTCATCCTCGCGGCGGGCTCGGCCGTGCGATCGCTACCCGGCTTCGACGTTGACGGCACGACCGTCGTGACCTCCGACGAGTTCCTGGACCTCGCCTCGTTGCCCGCCAGCGCGGCGGTCATCGGCGGCGGGGCGATCGGGTGCGAGTTCGCGTCGATGCTGGCCGACATGGGCACGTCGGTGACGATCCTGGAGTTCCTGCCGACAATCCTCGCCGGCTGCGACGCCGAGGTCGTGAGCGTCGTACAGCGCTCCTTCAAGAAGAGAGGAATCGACGTGCGGACCGGCGTGCGCGTGACGGGCCACACCCCGGGTGCGACGACGACGACGATCGCCATCGAGGGGGGTGACCCGCTCGAGGTTGAGATGGTGGTGATGTCGGTGGGCCGTCGCCCGCGCACCGAGGGACTGCTCGGTGACGGTACCGACGTCGTGCTCGACGAGCGCGGTTTCGTGGTCGCCGACCGCTATCAGCGCACGGCCAATCCTCACGTGTACGCGGTGGGCGACGTCGTGGCCAACTCGCCCCAGCTCGCCCACGTCGGGTTCGCGGAGGCGATCGTGGCGATCAAGACGATCCTCGGTGAAGCGGTGGTTCCGGTGGACTACGAGCGCGTTCCCTGGGCGATTTACTCCAACCCCGAGGTCGCCTTCTGCGGGCTGACCGAGTCCGCCGCCAAGGAGAAGGGTTACGAGGTGGTCACGAAGAAGGATCCCTTTGGCGGCAACAGCCGGGCGCAGATCATCGGTGAGACCGATGGACTGGTCAAGATCATCGCGGAACGTCGAGCGGACGGCTCCGCGGGGCAGATCCTGGGCGTGCACATGGCGGGCCCGTGGGTGACCGAGCAACTTGGTGCGGGTTACTACGCCGTGAACTGGGAGGCCACCGCGGAGGAGGCCGCGGCGCTGATCCAGCCGCACCCGTCGTTATCGGAGACGTTCGGCGAGACCCTGATCGCCCTGGCGGGAAGGGGGCTCCACGTTGGTTGACGTCACTCTCCCCTCACTCGGCGAGTCGGTCACCGAGGGAATCATTACCCGGTGGTTCAAGCAGGTTGGCGACAGCGTGGCGCGTGACGAGCCGCTGTTCGAGGTGTCGACCGACAAGGTGGACTCGGAGATGCCCTCACCCGCCGCCGGTGTCCTGACCGCGATTTTGGCCGAGGAGGGCGACACCGTCGAGACGGGTTCGCGCGTGGCCGTCATCGACGACGCCGCATCGGCGACGTCCTCGCCCGCGTCACCGCCCCCGGCGACCGCCGCACCAGCGCCTCCGGCGCCTGCGTCACCGCCCCCGACGCCCCCGACGCCCGCGTCACCACTCCCGACGCCCGCCGCGCCCGCGCCACCGCCCCCGACGCCCGCGCCACCGGCGCCCGCGGGGAGCGAGGCGAGCGGTGGACTAGTCCTCTCGCCGGTGGTGCGTCGCATTCTCGCCGACGGCGGTGTGGACGCCGCGACCATTCAGGGAACGGGTCCGGGTGGCTCGATCACGCGACGCGACGCCGAGCGAGCGGTGGCCAACGGACCGACCGATGACGTGGTCGTTCCCCTGAGCAACGGCCGCCGGCGCATGGGCCACCACATGAGCGAATCGAGCCACGTGGCGCCGCACGGCTTCGTCGCGGTGGAGGTGGACGGCGCGGTGTTCGCGGAACTCGAGTCCCTCGGACGCGTGTCGCGCGACGGCATCGCGGTGAGCGACGAGATGGTCGTCGCGCTGGCGGCGGTTCGCGCGCTGGGTGAGTTCGACTTCCTCAACGCGACTTTCGCCGGGGACGAGCTGGTGGTGCACCGCACCGTCAACCTCGGCTTCGTGCGTGCCGCCGCCGCCGACGGCATGTTGGTCCCGGTGGTGCACGCCGCCGCAGGACTCACGCTGCGCGCGCTGGCGCGGCGGGTGGTTGAGCTGGGTGAGCGAGTGGCGTCACGCCAACTCACCGCCGATGACTTGATGGGAGGAACCTTCACGATTGTGGGGGCGCCGAGCGCGCACACCCTGTGGACGCAGCCCATCATCATCCAGCCTCAAGTGGCCGTCCTGTCCGTAGGCGCGGTGCGCGAGGTACCGGTGGTGGCCCACGACGAGGGCGTCGCGCGCGTCGTGCCCGGCCGTCGGGTGGTCCTCGGCCTGTCCTTCGACCATCGCGTGTGCGAGCCGGTGACGGCGGTCGGCTACCTGGAGCGGGTCGGCGAGTTGCTGGCCGGCATGGACCTGGCGAGCGAACACTAGATGCTGCGCCGACGACACCTCGGTCGTGTGTCCTTCGAGGAGGCCAATGACCTTCAGCGCGCCCTCCTGGGCGCGACGGATGACTACCTGCTGGTGTTCGAGCATCCGCCCACGTACACGCGCGGCGTGCGTGCGCTCGAGGAGCACTTCCTCGTGCCGCCGGCGTCGCTCGACGCCGTGGTCATCGATGCGGATCGTGGGGGCGACGTGACCTATCACGGGCCCGGTCAGGTTGTCGCGTGGGCGATCGTCACGGTTCCCGACGATCCGGGGGCCGGTCGCGCGCACGTCGCGCGCCTCGAGGATGCGGTGATCGCCACGGTTCGCCACTTCGATCCTGACGGACGGGCGGGTGAGGTCGGCCGTCTCGAAGGCTACCCGGGAGTTTGGGTTCACCTCGAGGATCGTCCGGCGAAGATC
>JAJZYE010000006.1:6639-12838 GCA_021806055.1 Actinomycetes bacterium
GGCGTGCGCACCGAGCGTGACGCCGCCGGGCGGCGCCGCACGCTGCACGGCGTCGCGCTGAACGTCACCGTGGACCTGGGTGCGTTCGCGGTCATCGTGCCCTGTGGCATCCCCGACAAGCCCGTGGTGTCGATGGCTTCGCTCGGCCTGATGGTGGAGCCGGCCGTCGTCGAGGAGTACCTCGGCGTCGAGCTCGGTGCGCGCCTGGGTGGCGGGGAGCACGTCGCGCGCGTCGAGCGCGCGGATCACGCGGCGTCGACGGCGAGTGAGGAGCGCCCGTTGCTGCGCCGCCTACGCCAAGCGGGTGTCGATCCGGGGGCCGGCGTCGCGCTGCGGGCGCGCAAGCCGTCCTGGCTTCGGGTCGAGGCGTCGATGGGCCGCGACTACCAGTCGCTACGCACCCTGACCGAGGACCTGCGCCTCGTGACGGTCTGCGAGGAGGCGGGGTGCCCGAACATCTTCGAGTGCTGGTCGTCGGGCACCGCCACGTTCATGGTCAACGGCGATCGGTGCACGCGCAATTGCGGCTTCTGTCTCATCGATACGCGTAAGCCGCTGGCGCTCGATCCCAGTGAGCCGACGCGGGTGGCGGAAGCGGTGGTGCGCCTGGGATTACGTCACGCTGTCGTCACGTGCGTGGCGCGAGATGATCTCGACGACGGTGGAGCGGGCGCGATCGGGGCGACCGTACGGGCCATCCGGGCGGCGTCGCCGGCGACGAGCGTCGAGGTGCTGATCAGCGACTTTCAGGGAAGAGAGTCGTCGCTTGATCTGGTGCTCGACGCGGCGCCCGACGTTGTCAATCACAACATTGAGACGGTGGCGCGGCTCCAGCGGGCGGCTCGACCCAGCGCGGGGTACCTGCGCTCACTCACGGTTCTCGCTCGTGCGGCTCGCGCCGGCTTCACCACAAAGTCGGGCATGATGGTGGGCTTGGGCGAGTCGGTCGACGAAGTCGATGAGACGATGGCCGATCTGGCTGCGGTGGGGGTGTCGATCGTAACCATTGGTCAGTATCTGCGCCCCACCGAGCGCCACCTGCCCGTGGCGAGGTGGTGGGAGCCCGAGGAGTTCGAGGACCTCGTCGTGCGCGGGCAGCGCCACGGACTGTCGCACGTGCAGGCGTCGCCACTCACGCGGTCGAGCTACCACGCCCGCGAGGCGCTCGCGACCGCGACGCCGGTGCGCCTCGGCCGTCCCTGACCAGGCAGTGCGACGACGGGTTCGCGCGGGCGCCGGCTCAGGCGATGAAGTACTTCGCCCTGGGGTGATGGCAGATGATCGCATCGGTCGTCTGCTCGGGGTGTAGCTGGAACCCCTCGGACACGCTCACGCCGATCCGTCCCGCGCTGAGCAGGGTGGCTACCTTCTCGTTGTCCATGAGGTCGGGGCAGGCTGGGTAGCCCCAGGAGTAGCGGCCGCCGCGGTACTGCTGGCGGAACAGCCCGGCCAGGTTGGGGCCGTCCTGCTCGGCGAAGCCCAACTCCTCGCGGATGCGCCGGTGCCACAGTTCGGCCAGAGCCTCGGCCATCTCGACGCCGAGCCCGTGGAGCAGCAGGTATTCGCCGTAACGGTTCTCGGTGAACAGCTGCTGGCAGCGCTCGCTGACGCGCGGTCCCATGGTCACCAGCATGAAGCTGGCGTAGTCGCGGTCGGGGCTCGTCGTGGGACGAAAGAAGTCCGCGATGCACAGGTAGGGCTCCTGATGCTGACGGGGGAAGGTGAAGCGAGTGAGCTCCTCGGTGCGCTGGTCGTCGGTGTAGACGATGAGGTCCCGGTCGCGTGAGGCCACCGGGAAGTGGCCCCAGACGACCTGAGGTACCAGGAGGTCCTCGCGCTTGGCGATGGCCAGCTGCTCACGTAACGTGGCGCTCACGCGCGCCTTGAAGGCCGGGTCGTCCTCGCCGTTCTCGGGCCGGTAGCCCCACTGATTGCGGAACAGCGCGGTGAGGTTGAGGTAGTCGCTCACTTCGTCGATCGAGATGCCCCGCGCCACCCGACTGCCCAGGAAGGGCGGTACGAAGAGGGGGTTGTCGTCCTCGACGACGGGGCTGCGAGGGGGCAGGCCGTCGGGCTCGGGCCCGGGCTCGGCGCGACGCAGCCGCGACGCCGAGCGGGCGGCGATCTCGCGTCCGAAGGCCGGGTCGTCCTCGGCCGTCGCCCGTAGTTCGCCGAGTCGGTCCAGGACGCGTAGCCCCTCGAAGGCGTCCTTGCCGTAGAACAGTCGGCCCTGGTACACCTCGCGCAGGTCGTGCTCCACGTAGGTGCGCGTCAGCGCGGCCCCGCCGAGCAGCACGGGCACGGTGGTGACCCCACGGTCGTTCATCAGCTCGAGGTTCTCGCGCATGATGAGCGTCGACTTCACCAGCAGCCCGCTCATGCCCAGCGCGTCGGCGTGGCTCTCCTCGACCGCGGCCAGCATCTCATTGATGCCGACCTTGATGCCGAGGTTGATGACCTCGTAGCCGTTGTTGGTGAGGATGATGTCGACCAGGTTCTTGCCGATGTCGTGGACGTCACCCTTGACCGTGGCCAGCACGACGCGCCCCCGACCGCCCTGGTCGCTCTTCTCCATGTACGGCTCCAGGTACGAGACCGCGGCCTTCATCGTCTCGGCACTCTGCAGCACGAACGGCAGCTGCATGTCGCCGCTCGCGAACAGGTCACCGACCTCGCGCATCCCCGCGAGCAGGATGGTGTTCACGATGTCCAGCGGGGCCAGGCCGCGCGCGAGGGCCTCGGCCAGGTCGTCCTCGAGGCCGTGGCGTGAACCGTCGATGATGCGCTGGCGCAGGCGCTGCTCGAGGGGGAGGTCGTCGAGTGCGGGTCCCTCGGTAGAGGTGCTCGCCCCCTCGAAGAGTGCGAGCAGGGCGCTCAGGGGGTCGTAGTCCTCGCGGCGCCGGTCGTAGATCAGGTCCAGGCACACTCGGCGAGCCTCCTCGTCGACTCGCGCCAGCGGCAGGATCTTCGCGGCGTGCACGATGGCCGCGTCGAGACCGGCTTGGGCGCACTCGTGGAGGAAGACGCTGTTGAGCACCTGGCGGGCCGCCGGGTTGAGACCGAAGGAGATATTGGAGAGGCCGAGGATGGTTTGCACACCGGGGATCTCGGCCTTGATGCGCCGAATCGCCTCAATGGTCTCGATCCCGTCGCGACGCGACTCGGCCATGCCGGTCGAGAGCGGCAGGGCGAGCGCATCGATGAAGATGTCCTCGGGGGCGAGCCCGTAGCGCTGCACGGCGAGATCGGTGATGGCGCGCGCCGCGCGGACCTTCCACTCGGCGGTGCGGGCCTGGCCCTCCTCGTCGATGCACGTCGCCACGACCGCGGCACCGAACTCCGACGCCAGTCGCAGGAAGCGGTCGAGGCGCGTGCCCGGCGCGTCGCCCTCTTCGAGGTTGACCGAATTCAGAATGGCCCGTCCGCCCAGCCAGGTGAGGGCCTGGCGTGCGACGGGGGCCTCGGTGGTGTCGACCATGATCGGCACCGAGGACTGCGTGGCGAGCCGACTCATGACCTCGTTCATGTCCGACACGCCGTCGGCGCCGGTGTAGTCGACGCACACGTCCAGGACGTGGGCGCCCTCGCGGATCTGGTCGCGTCCGATGGCCACGCAGGTGTCCCAGTCGCCCGCGAGCATCGCCTCGCGGAACTGCTTGGAGCCGTTCGCGTTGGTCCGCTCACCCACCAGCAGGACCGACGAGTCCTGGTGGAAGGGCGTGGCGGAGTAGATCGACGCGGCCGACGGCTCCACCGTGGGGTGGCGCGCGGCCGGGGACAGGTCGCGCACGGCGCGCACCACGTGGTCGAGGTGCTCGGGCGTGGTGCCGCAGCAGCCGCCCACGGCGCGCACGCCGTACTCGGCGACGAAGTGCTGGTGGTGCTCGGCCAGGGCCTCGGGGCTGAGGTCGTAGTGCATGTGGCCGTCCACGACGCTCGGCAGGCCCGCGTTGGGCAGGCAGGACAGTGGCAGGTCGGCGTACTCACTCAGGCGCCGTAACGGCTCGTACATCTCGACGGGCCCGGTGGCGCAGTTGATCCCCAGCACGTCGACGCCCAGTGGGCGTAGGGCAGTGATCGCGGCGTCGATCTCGGTGCCCGGCAGCATCCGCCCGGTCAGCTCGATGGTCACCTGGGCCTGAATCGGCACGACGCGGCCGTGGCGCACCATCGCCCGGTGGCAGGCCGCGATCGCGGCCTTGCCCGAGAGCAGGTCGAACATGGTCTCCACCAGCAAGACGTCGACACCGCCCTCGAGCAGGCCCAGGGCCATCTCCTCGTAGCTCGCGCTCAATTCGTCGTAGCTGATCTGGCCGAGCGTGGGGAACTTGGTGCCGGGACCCATGGAGCCGGCGACGAAGCGCGGGGAGCCGGGGCTGGCGTACTCGTCGGCGACGCGCCGCGCCAGTGTGGCGGCCGCGAGGGACAGCTCGTGGGCGCGGTCCGCGATCCCGTACTCCTGGAGGACCACGGAGAACGACCCGAAGGAGTCGGTCTCGATGACGTCGACGCCGACGTCGAGGAAGGAGCGGTGGAGCCGCTCGATGGCGTCGGGCCGCGTCACGGTGAGGATCTCGTTACATCCCTCGAAGGCGGCGCCGCCGAAGTCGTCGGCCGTGAGATCCTGGAGCTGGAGGTTGGTTCCGGTGGCGCCGTCGAACACGAGGAGCCGCTCGTTGAGCGCGCGCAGGTAGGGGTCGTCGTCGCCGGGTCGGGCGAAGGGCGGAGGGGCCGGTTGATCCATGGTGTTCGCAGGCTACCGGGACACGGCGCTCACTACGCTAGGGCCGTGAGGATCTACACGCGCAGCGGCGATGACGGGACCACCGGGCTGTACTTCGGAGGTCGGGTGGCCAAGAGTTCCGAGGTGATGTGGGTCAACGGCACCGTCGATGAGGCGCAGGCCGCGCTGGGGCTGGCGCGGGCGTTTAGCGACCCGGCCTCGCCGCTGCACGAGATCCTGCTGGGCCTGCAGCGCGACCTGTGGATCCTGATGGCCGAGGTGGCGACGAGCCCGGAGAACCGCGTGAAGCTGCGCCCCGGCGAGACCCTGGTCACCGCGGCCATGGTCGCGCGCCTCGAAGAGATCATCGACGAGCTGAGCGCCGAGGTCGTGATGCCGCGCGCGTTCGTGCTCCCGGGGGAGAACCCGATCGCGGCGGCCCTGGACGTAGCGCGTACCGTCATCCGTCGTGCGGAGCGCCTGGCGGTGCAGAGTTTGCCGGCGGAGTCGGTCGTCGTGGCGTACCTCAACCGGTTGAGCGACCTGGTGTGGACGATGGCGCGCTGGAGCGAAGGTGACCGGTCGCGCCACGCGCGCACCGTCGCCGGAGGTGGCTCGTGATGCGCCGCGTGCGCGTCGTCACGCCCGGGGAGGGTGTCACACGGGCCACGCTCGTCGTACCGGTGATCGTCGACGGCGGCGAGGCGTTCGTGGACCGTGCGGTCCCCGACGAGCTGGGCGACCAGGCACTGCCCCGTCAGTTCGACGCCGCGTGGTGTCGACGCCAGGGGTTGAGCGATCAACCGGGAGCCTCGGTGACACTGGTCGCGGCCACGGGCCGGCGTGTGGTGCTGGTCGTGGTGGGCTCGACGCTCACCGACCTCGACCACTACCGCCTCGCGGGGGCCGCCGCGGTGCGCCAGGCCCAGGACGACGACGTGGCCTTCTTCCTGCCCACTGGCGGGCTGGAGCGCGCGGGCGACGTCGCGCAGGCAATCGTCGAGGGGGCCCTGCTGGCGTCGTACCGCTACAAGGAGACGACCGGTGAGTCGAGCTTCGACCTGGTCCCCCTGGGCTCGCCCCTGCCGACGGTGGCCGTGCACGACGACGTGAGTGAGGGTGCGCGCCGCGGGACGGTCGTCGCCGAGTCGGTCAACTGGGCCAAGCGCCTGATCGACACGCCGGCCGACGCGATGACCCCCCGCGATCTCGCGGACCAGGCGGTGGCGCGCCTCGAGCGATCGCCCCACGTCACGGTCGAGGTCTGGAACGAGTCGCGCAGCCAGCGCGAGGGGCTGGGCGGCCTGCTGGGCGTGGGCCGGGGCTCGGCGCAGCCCACGCGGTTGGTCTACGCGACCTACGACCCACCGGGTCACGTCCTGGCGCACGTGGCGCTCGTCGGCAAGGGTGTGACCTTCGACTCGGGCGGTCTGAGCCTCAAGCCGCCGACCGCGATGACCGCGATGAAGACGGACA
>JAJZYE010000007.1 GCA_021806055.1 Actinomycetes bacterium
GCCCTACGTCTGGGGCGGCGCGTCGCGCTCGGGCGTGGACTGCTCGGGTCTGGTGATGCTCGCCTACGAGGCCGCCGGCATCTCGCTGCCGCACTACTCCGGTGCGCAGTTCGCCGACACCGTGCGGGTGCCGCTCTACGACATCCAGCCCGGTGACATCCTGTTCTACGGCCCCAACGGCGACACCCACGAGGCGATGTACATCGGCCACGGCGAGATGATCCAGGCCGAGCAGACGGGCACGCTCGTACAGATCACACCGCTCTGGCTGGGCAACAGCTACCTGCCACTGGCGGGGATCGGACGGCCCCGCGGCTAGACCCGGTGGGGCGGGGCGTCACGCGGTCGGGCCACGCGGGGCGGTGACGCGGACCTCACACGGCGACGGGCACCGCCTCCGTGTCGCCGAGGAGTGACTCGTAGTTCTCGTCTTCCTGGACCGTGTGCAGCGCCAGAATTGCCTGCAGCCCGTAGAGCGCGCCGCGCAGCTCGCCCCACTCGTCCTGGCCGACGCCGACGGAGCCGTCCTGGCCGACGTCGGCGATCAGCGCGCCGAGACGGTGAATCCGGTGCGCGATCTCGCTGTGGCCGCGACTCATCGCCCCCAGGGGGTCGCGGCCGCCGGCGTGGCGGCCGAGCATCGGGTAGAGGAGGTGCTCCTCGCCCTGCTCGTGGGGCAGGACCTCGGCGACGAGTCGTTGGTGGACCTCGCGCGCGTCGCGCAGTGCGGCGGCGTGGTCCCCTACCTCCAACTCCTCGGCCACGTCACCCAGGCGCGCGATCACGTCCTGGACCCCGCGATGCTCCTCGCGAAAGCGCCGCACGAGGGCCATCTCCTCGTTCGTGAGGCCTCTGGACTGCGCGTCGCCACCCATCGCGCGCAGAGCATTGAGGATCGCGGCCGCGTCGATTCCCTCCTGCAGTAGCGCGCCCGTCACGGGAGGGAGGTGCCCCAGGGCCGCCGCGACCATCGCGACCAGCGAGAGCGACATCCCGACGATCATGCTCTGCAGGGCGATGCGCCGCGTGCGCCGCGCGATGGCAATGGCCTCGGCCAATCGGTCCAGGCGGTCGACGGTCAGCACGACGTCGGCCGCCTCCGAGGCGGCGGTCGCACCCCGCGCGCCCATGGCCACGCCGACGTCGGCCAGGGCCAGGGCCGGCGCGTCGTTGATGCCGTCGCCGACCATGATGGTGGGGGACCGCAGGGCCTCGCGGCGCACGGCGTCGAGCTTCTCCTCGGGCGAGCGGCCCGCCAGGACCTCGTCCACGTCGACGACCGCCCCGATGGTCTCGGCGAGGTCCTGACGGTCGCCGGTCACGAGGATGACCCGCTCGATGCCGCTATGGCGCAACGCGCGGATCGTGCGCGCCGCGTCGGGCCGCAGCGGGTCGTCCACGACGAGCAGGCCGGCGAGCTCACCGTCGACGGCCACGTAGACGGTGAGCTGACCGTCGAGGCGAGCGCGGCGGCGAGCGGCTCTCGCCCACGCGGGCGGGTCCTCGGCGCCCGCCCACGACGCCCCGCCGACCGCGATGGCGTGACCGTCGACGACGCCGCGCACCCCCTCGCCGGGTGCCTCGCGCACCTCACTGGCCCCGAGGATGGGCGCCCCGCGATCTCGTGCGGCCCGCACCACGGCGGCCGCGACCACGTGAGAGGACATCTGGTCGAGCGACGCGGCGAGCGTGAGGACCTGGTCGGCGCTAACGCCACCCGCGTGCACGACGTCGACCACGGTCGGCCGGCCCGCGGTGAGGGTCCCGGTCTTATCGATGAGTAGCGTGCGGTCTCGCGGCAGGCGCTCCAGGACCGCGCCGCCCTTGACGATCACGTTGCGGCTCGCGGCACGCGAAAGACCCGCCACGAAGGCGACCGGCACCGCGAGGATGAGCGGACAGGGCGTCGCGACGACCAGCACGGCGACGGCGCGCTCCGCACCCGCCTCGAGCCAGGCGACGCCCGCGGTGACCAGGGTTACCGCGAGGAAGAGGGTGGCGTCGCGATCGGCCGCGCGCACGAAGGGCACGTGGGAATCCTGCGCCTGCGCGACCAGGCGGATGATGCCCGAGTACGTGCTGGCGTCGGCGGTGGCGGTGGCGCGCATCGTGAGCGGGTCGCCCGCGTTGAGCACGCCGCTGCGTACCTGGTCTCCCAGCGCTCGGGGGACCGGCCTCGCCTCGCCGGTGAGGGCCGACTCGTCCAGAGTGGCGGCCGCGACGAGCACCCCGTCAACGGGAACGACCTCTCCCGAGGCGACCATCAGCTGGTCCCCCGGGGTGACGCGGTCGAGGGGCACCGTGACCAGGCCGTCGTCCTGGTAGCGGTGCGCGGTCGTGGGGGCTCGCGCCACCAGGGCGGTCAGCTCCCGGCGCGCCCGACCGGCGGCCCAGTCCTCGAGCGCCTCGCCCGTCGCGAGCATGACCGTGATGACGACGCCGGCGGCGTACTCGTGGACGAGCAGGGCGCCGCCCAGGGCGAGCAGTGCGATCACGTCGACCCCGAGGCGACGGGCCCGTAGACCCGCCACGATGGCGCGCAGTGAGAGCCCGAGGCCGATCGCCCCGACGACCACCCACGCGACGTCGCCGGTGCCACCGTGCCCCGACGCGTGCGCGATGACGCCGGTCAGGAGGCCGAGCATCGTCGCGCTGAGGACGAGGGCACCTCGGGTGCGGCTGACCCACGTCCTCGCGCGGCGGGCGGACGATTCGTCCATACCAGAGACAGTAGGAGTTACGCGGTACCGGTGGCGACTGTCACTACGCCGCGTCGGTCGCGGTGCTCGACGCCCGCGCGACCCGCCGGCGCGGCACCCGCGCGAGCGACGCGAAGACGGCGAGGTCGAGGATCGCGAGAACGGTCAGCGCGACCGGTACCACGCGAACGCCTAGGTGCGCGACGGCGACGTCCACACCCCCCGGACCGATCACACCGCCGAGCATGGCGAAGAGCATCACCATCGACACGCCGTCGGAGTCGCGGGGGCTCAGTCGTGCGTACCAGACGACCCCCATCGGGAATACCGAGGCCAGGGCGACGCCGAGGAGGGGGTAGGCGACCGGCGCGAGGTCGTGCGCGAGGGCGCCCGCGGCGCACACCGCGGCACCGATCAGGCTGGCGAGCACGAGCGGTCCCTCCCGCCACCGACGGTGCGCGGGTCCCCCCGCGAAGCGCGCGGCAGCCAGTGCGGCCCAGAAGCCCGCGTTGATCACGGCACTGACGGTGACCGAGTAGCCGGTACGGTGCAGGTGGGTGGCCATCCAGCCCGAGGCGCTCGATTCGAGCGCCTCGTAGAGGACGTAGGCGACGACGAAGGTCACGAGGATCCTCGTACGACCGGCGGGCCGCTCGCCGTGGCGCGAGTGTTCGGCGTGGTGGGCGGGCGCGTGCAGCCCGCGCGTGCTCGCGGCGAGGACCGCGCCGAGCACCGCGACGCCGATGAAGATCGTCGCGAAGTGGTGCACGTGCACGCCGATGCTCAGGAGTGGTCCCGCGACCGCTCCGACGCCGAAGCCCGCGTTGACCACGCTCAGGCGTCGTGCGCGACCGTCCTCCATGGTTCGCGCCAGGAGCGAGTTGATCGCGGTCGCCAAGGCCCCGAAGCCCAGGCCGAGCACGACCAGTGCGACCGCGAAGACGGTCCAGCCCCGGGCCAGTGCGACCCCGATCGCGCCGATGCTCATGGTGAGTAGCGCGCCCGAGACCACCGTGGCGCCGGGCAGGCGCGCGACCCCGAGCCACCCCGCACCGACTCCCGCGACGCCGCCCACGTAGTAGAGGCTGAGGGCGGTGCCCGCCGTCGCGAGCGAGACGGCGAAGTGGTGCGCGAAGGTGCCCAGCAGCGGTCCGAAGAGCGATGACGTCACACCGATCAGTACGAACGTTCCCACGGCGCCCGCGAAGGCGACCGGTGTGAAGGTGACGGTGGTGGGGTCGCGTCGAGGGGCGGGAGCCACGGCGAAGTCCACGGCGAAGTCTACGACGGATCGGCGCACGCGGGCTCACTACACTGCTGCCGTGCGTGATGCAGACTCCCAGGTGGACGTGGACGTGGACGTGGACGTGGACGTGGAGACGGACCACCGGGATGGCGACGCCATCGTGGCCGTGGACATCGGGGCCACGTCGATCAAGGTGGCGCGTACGACGCCGCACGGCGAGCTGATCGATGACGTCGTGCGGGTTTCCACGCCCTACCCCTGCCCCCCGGCGCGACTCGTCGACGTGGTGGCGCGGGTCATTCGACGGAGTGCGTGCTCGCGGGCTGGCGTGGGCTTCCCGGGAGCGATGCTCGATGGGCGAGTGCTCGAGCCGGGGAACCTGTCGCGACCGGGAGGTATCACGACGCCCGTCGACGCCGCGCTGCACGAAGCCTGGTCGGACTACCCGATCGAGGCGGCGTTGCGTGCCGCCAGCGGATGCGCCGTGCGCGTGGTGAACGACGCGACCTTCGCCGCACTCGGCTACTGCGAGGGCGTCGGGCGTGAGCTGGTCGTCACGCTGGGAACCGGTTTCGGCATCGCGCTGGTCGTGGACGGCTGCCCCACGCGCATCCGTGACGTTGGCGCCGCGGCCTTCGCCGACGGCCTCACCTACGACGAGGCCCTCGGCGAGCACGCGCGTGCGCACGACGAGGGGATCTGGCGCGAGCGCCTGACCGTGGCGCTGGCGGGCTTCGTCGTCGAGTTCGATCCCGACGTGGTGCACGTGGGCGGTGGTAACGCGCGCTTCTTCGTCGAGGAACCGATCGGGCCCCTGACGCGTCGCGTGGTGGTGCATGACGCCACGCGCACGTTGAGCGGTGCCGCTCGTCTGTTCGCGTGAATGACGACGCCCCTTCGCCCAGCATGCTCAGTGTTCACCGAAGAGACTACGCTGAGCCTCTCTCGCGACTGGAGGTGAGGTGACGTGAGGTGACGACCATCTTCGAAGAGGAGATCCGGTCCCAGGGGGCACTGATTCGTGCGCGGGCTGACAGGGGAAACGAACAGGCCGCGCGCGCGGTCGCGGCGTGGGGCGACCAGTCCTACTGCCTGGTCGCGGCGCGGGGCTCGTCGGATAACGCCGCGGTCTTCTTCCAGTACCTGGCGGGTCGCGAGACGGGGTTGCTCGTCGCGTTGGCGGCGCCGTCACTGTTCGATCGCGACGCGCTTCGCCTGGGGGGCGCCGGTGTACTGGCGATCTCTCAGTCGGGCCGCTCGCCGGGGATTGCCGACGTGCTGGCCCACGCTGGTCGCCAGGGACGGCCGTCGGTGGTCATCACCAACGACGTGCGCGCCCCACTGGTGGAGGTGGCGGACGTGGTGATCGACCTCGCCGCCGGCCCCGAACGCGCGCTCGCCTCGACCAAGACGTTCTCGACGACCTGGCACGCGTTAGCGCAGCTCACGTCCGCGATGCGCGCGGCCCCGTTGCCGGGAGTGGACGAGCTCGGCGACGTCGTGGACGCCGCGGTGGAGGATCTCTTGGCCCGTGACGTGCCCGACCCGCTGCTCGAGGTGCGCACGGGCCTGACGGTGGTCGGGCGCGGTGTCGGCTACGCGGCGGCGCGCGAGATCGCGATCAAGGTCCGCGAGGTCGCCGGCGTGCGGGCCGAGGCGTTCTCGGTGGCCGACTTCCTGCACGGTCCGATTGGCGCCGACGGGGAGGGGGCGGCGTTGCTGCTGGTCGTCACCGACGAGCTGAGCGACGCACTCGCCACCGAGGTTCTGGAGGGCTCACGCGAGACGGGACTGAGCACGACCGTGCTCGCACCGGCGTCGCGGTCGACGCCGGTGGGTGACGCGCGCGTCGCGCTGGGCGACACGCCGAACTGGTCGCTCGGCTTGGTCGAGGTGGTGTTCGGCCAGGTGCTGGCCCTGCGCCTGGGTGAGCGGCGCGGTCGCCCGATTGACACCGCGCCGGGGTTGACCAAGGTCACGCTCTCGGCGTGACGTGGAGTGGGGCCCGGCCGGTATGTTCCCTGAATATCACAAAAATTGTGAAATAATCTCAAAGTGCCGTTGATTTATGTTAATAGTTCACATATTGTGAGTCCGTGAGCGGCGCTCGAACCGTTGGTGACCTGCGGGTGATCGGCGGCGAGGGCGGGTTCATTTCGTACAGGGGGGGGTCAGCGATCCCCACGAGGGAGGAGTCAGCGTGAGATACAAGCTACGAGCGGGACTGGTGGGAACAGTCCTCGCTCTCGTCGCCGCGACCTGCGTGGTCGTGGCCCCCGGACTCGTTGGCACATCGGTCGCGGGAGCGTCCCAGGTGCCGCTGAATCTGGCCAACGAGCAGGGGATGCTGTGGCCCTGCACGTTCAATCCGTTCAACCCGTCGTCCTCGCCGTACTCGGTGGGCGTGACCTACGAGACGCTGGACTTCATCAACTCGCTGCAGAACGGCAAGGTCACGCCGTGGCTCGCGACGAACTACGCCTGGTCCAACGGCGATCGTACCCTCACGTTCACGATCCGCTCAGGGGTGAAGTGGTCCGACGGGGTGCCGTTCTCGGCCAAGGACGTCGCCTACACCTTCAACCTGCTGAAGAAGTACCCGGCGCTGGACATCAACGCGGTGTGGTCGGTGCTGTCGAACGTGCACCAGGTCGGCGCCAACAAGGTGGTCTTCGACTTCAAGGCCCCGGCGGTGCCGTACTTCTACTACGTGGCTGATCAGGTGCCGATCGTGCCCCAGCACATCTGGAGCAAGATCGCCAACCCGGTCACCGACCCGATCTCGAACCCGATCGGTACCGGCGGGTACCTCATGAACAAGTGCACGCCCCAGAACATCCAGTGGACGGCCAACCCCCACTACTGGCAGAAGGGCAAGGCGCAGGTGCACACGGTCAACATGCCGGCGTTCCTGACCAACAACACGTGCAACGAGTACCTCGCCACGGGTCAGTCCCAGTGGGGTGCGCAGTTCATCCCGAACATCAAGAGCTACTACGTGGCCAAGAAGCCGGGCAACAGCTACTGGTTCCCGCCGGTGGCCAACGTGTCGCTCTTCCCCAACTTGAAGTCGGCGCCGCTCAACAACCTGGCGGTGCGCCAGGCCATCAGCTACGCCATCGACCGGCCACGGGTCTCCAAGATCGGCGAGTACGGCTATGAGCCTCCGGCCAGTCAGGTGGGCATCGTCGCACCGACCTTCAAGTCGTGGGTGAACCCCGCCGCCACCAGGGCCGTGGGTGCGAGCTACAACCCGACGAAGGCCAAGGCGCTGCTGAAGGCCGCCGGGTACAAGCTGGTCAACGGCGTGTTCCAGAAGAACGGCAAGAAGCTGTCGCTCACCATCATCACCAACGGTGGCTACTCCGACTGGATCGCCTCGATGCAGGTCGTCGCGAGCGAGCTGAGCCAGATCGGCATCGCCACCACGGTCAACCCCATCGCGTCGACCAACTTCTACTCCGACGTCTACGCCGGCAAGTTCCAGTTGGCCTACAACGTGGAGAGTGGTGGGCCGTCGCCGTTCTACGAGCTGCGCCAGTGGCTGTACTCGAAGAACTCGGCCCCGATCGGCCAGCCGGCCGCGTCGAACTGGGAGCGCTACTCGAGCCCGGCGACCGACGCGCTGCTGAACGCCTACGCCACGACCACCAGCCCGGCGCGTCAGCACGCCATCGTGAACGAGCTGCAGATGATCATGGTCAAGCAGGTGCCAGTGATCCCGGTGCTCGAAGAGGTCGACTGGTACGAGTACAACCCGAAGGAGTTCTCGGGCTTCCCGACGGCGTCGAATCCCTACGCGCAGCCGGCCCAGTACAACATCCCTGACTGGGGTTACATCCTCGACAACCTCAAGCCCGTCAAGTAACGGGACGCGGGCAGAGTCGGGGCGATGAGGTACCTAGTTCGCCGCGTGGGATTCCTCTTGGTCTCCCTCTGGGCGGCCCTTACGGTGAACTTCCTCATCCCCCGACTCATGCCCGGCAATCCGGCCGAGGCCATGATGGCCAAGTTCCACGGCCACGTGAACCCGAGCGCGCTCAAGGCCCTGGAGGTGGCCTTCGGGGTCAACACGCACGAGAGCCTCGCCGCGGCGTACGTCGCGTACATCAACAACACACTCCACGGGAACCTGGGCATCTCCACGAGCTATTTCCCGCTGCCGGTGCGCACGGTGATCCTGCGTGCACTGCCGTGGTCGCTGGGGCTGGTGGGGGTGGCTACCGTGCTCGGCTTCATCATTGGTACCGCCATCGGTGCGATCGTGGCGTGGCGTCGCGGGGGCGTCATGGACGCTGTCGTGCCGCCCACCTTCATCGTCATCTCGGCCTTCCCCTACTTCTGGGTGGGGCTCTTGTTCATCTGGCTCTTCGCCCTGACGCTCAACTGGTTCCCGCTGCTCGGGGGCTACAGCGAGACGGTCACCCCCACCCTGACCTGGAGCTTCGTCGGTGACATCCTCATGCACGCGGTCCTGCCGGCCTTCACCATCCTCATCACGTCGATCGGCGGGTGGATCCTGACGATGCGCAACAACATGATCACCGTGATCGCTGAGGACTACGTGAAGATGGCGCGGGCCAAGGGGTTGAAGGAGCGGCGGATCCTCTGGCACTACGCGGGGCGCAACGCCCTGCTACCCAATCTGACGGGCTTCGCCATGTCCCTCGGCTTCGTCATCTCGGGGGCGATCCTGGTGGAGTACGTGTTCAACTACCCCGGGGTGGGGTTCATGCTCCTGCAGGCGGTGCAGAGTGAGGACTACCCGCTCATGCAGTCGCTCTTCCTGCTCATCACCATGGCGGTCCTTTTGGCGATCTTCCTGTCGGACATCGCCACCGCCATCCTCGATCCGCGCACGAGGAGTTCCACGTGAGCGCCCTTCGGGCCCTGGGACGAGCGCTGCGTGGTGCGGGACGCTTCTTGCGTCGCGACAAGAAGGCGCTGGTGGGCTCGATCATTCTCTTCGTGCTGCTCATGATCGCGATCTTCCCGAACCTGTTCACGCCCGACAACCCGGCGGCCGAGATCTACACACCCGGTGCGGGCCTCTCGTGGGCTCACCCGCTGGGCACGACCTCCTTCGGCCAGGACGTCTTCTCCCAGCTCATGGCGGGCACGCGCCAGTCGGTGTTCATTGCCCTCATCGTCGGACTGCTGTCGACGGTGCTGTCGGTGGTGATCGGTATCACCGCGGCCTACAGCGGGGGCGTCGTGGACGACGTACTGTCGCTGTTCACCGACGTGGTGCTGGTGATCCCGACCTTCCCGCTGATCATCGTGATCACCTCGTACGTGAAGAGTGCGAGCTTCTGGCTGATGGTGGCCGTGCTGGTCTTCACCGGCTGGTCCTACGGGGCGCGCCAGCTGCGCGTGCAGGCGCTGTCGCTGCGCAACCGGGACTACCTGCTGGCGGCTAAGGCCCGCGGGGAGTCCACGTGGTACATCGTGGCGGTGGAGCTGATCCCGCCGATGACCTCGCTCATCGTGGCCAACTTCCTCGGTGCCGCCCTCTACGCCATCTTGGCCGCGTCGGGTCTGCAGTTCGTGGGCCTGGGCAACATCAATACCCAGTCGTGGGGCACCATGCTCTACTGGGCGCAGAACAACGAGGCCCTCGCCACGGGGCTTCCCCTGTGGGCCCTGGCGCCCGGGGTGGCCATCGCCGTGCTCGGGAGTGCCTTCGCGCTGCTTAATTACGCCTTCGACGAGGTCGCCAACCCCGCGCTGCGCCCGGTGGCCGGCGTGGCGCGTCGCCGGCGGCGCCCGCGCGCGAGGCCCGTGAAGGTGGGCGTGAGCGACGCGACGCTCTCCGAGGTGAGCGCGTGACGTCAATCCTGGAGGTGCGCGACTTGCGCGTCGCCTACGACACGGCGTCGGGCCCGGCCGAGGCCGTGAGCCACGTGTCCCTGGACGTGGCCCCCGGCGAGTTCCTGGCGATCGTCGGTGAATCCGGCTGCGGCAAGTCCACCCTGCTCTTCGCCATCGCCCAGCTCCTGACCTACCCGGCGCGGCTCACGGGCGGCTCGATCCTCTTCGACGGCGTTGACTTCACGACGCTCGACCCCGAGACGCTGCGCCAGTCGCGGTGGCGTGACATCTCGCTCGTCATGCAGAGTGCGATGAACGCGCTCAACCCGACCCTGACCATCGGCGCGCAACTGGCCGACGTCTGCCGGGCCCACACCGACTGGGATGACCGGCGCATCGAGCAACGCTGCGCCGAGGTGCTGACGATGGTCTCGATTGATCCCGTGCACCTGCGCAGCTACCCCTTCCAGCTGTCGGGCGGGATGCGCCAACGCGCCATGATCGCGATGGCCCTGCTGCTCGAGCCGAAGCTGGTGATCATGGACGAGCCGACCTCCGCGCTCGACGTGGTCGCCCAGCGCTCACTGATGAGCCAGGTCGAGGAGCTGCGCCGCCGGCTCGGCTTCGCGGTGCTGTTCGTGACCCACGACATGAGCGTGGTGTCGCACTTCTCGGATCGCCTGGCCGTGATGTACGCCGGCGAGGTGGTCGAGCTCGGGGCGACGCGCGAGGTGTTCGATCATCCCCGTCACCCCTACGCGCGCGGTCTCATGGACGCGTTTCCCTCGCTGATCGGCGAACGCCGGCCCCTCACGGGTATCGCGGGCAACCCGCCCTCGCTCGTGGATCCTCCGCGGGGCTGCCTGTTCGCGCCGCGCTGCGCGCACGCGACGGACCACTGCCGCACGGCCCGTCCCGCGCTGGTAGAGGCGGACGGTCACGCGGTGCGCTGCTTCCTGGTCAACGACGAGGAGGACCGTGTCTGAGACGATCCTCTCGGTGGAGCACCTCTCGCGACACTTTCGCGTGGGGGGCTTTCGCTCGCGCGGCTCGCTCTACGCGACCGACGACGTCTCGTTCACCGTCGCCTCGGGTGAGATCCTGGCTCTGGTGGGTGAGTCGGGGTCGGGCAAGTCGACCATCGCGCGGGTCCTGGCCGGGCTGTACCCGCCGACGTCGGGTCGCGTGATCTTCGAGGGGCACCCGGTCGGGCGCCGGCCCGGCCGTGCGGTACGCGGGCGGATGCCGATCGTCTTTCAGGACCCCTTCGGCTCTATCAACCCGGTCCTGCGGGTGGGCCACAGCCTCGACCGCTCCCTCACCCTGCACCGGTGCGAACTCTCGCGCGCGCAGCGCCACGACGAAGCCGTCACCCTGGTCGAGCGGGTCGGGCTCACTCCGGGCGCGGACGTACTGCGCCGTTATCCCCACGAGCTGTCGGGGGGACAACGCCAGCGCCTGGGCTTCGCCCAGGCCCTGGCGTCGCGCCCGGCGCTGATCCTGGCCGACGAGCCCGTGTCCATGCTGGACGTGTCGATCCGTATCGGCCTGCTCAACGTGATGGGCGACTTGCGCGATCGCGACGGGGTCTCGCTGCTCTACATCACTCACGACCTGGCCAGCGCTCGCTACGTCGCGGACCGGATGATCGTGCTCTACGCCGGGCGCATCGTCGAGGAGGGACGCAGCGAGGAGGTGATCACGGCACCCCGCCATCCCTACACGAAGCTGCTGATGTCCACCGCGCCGGACCCACGCCTGCCCCTGAGCGACGAGGTGGTCGCCGACCTGGGTGAACCGCCGAAGGTCATCGACCCGGGCCCGGGGTGTCGTTTCGCCCCGCGCTGCCCGCTGGCCACCGACCACTGTCGCGTCGCCACACCGACCATGGTGGCGGTCTCGGTGACCCAGCGAGCGGCCTGCTTCGCCGTCCACCCCGAGTGATCGACGATTTACTCCCGCGCCCGCGCACGGTCGCCGCTCTCGGGGGCACGGTTCACTGGCGATCGCCGCTCACGGTGTCGGCGCCGGCGTGTTTCGACGCCGAGGTGGACGCGTTCGCGCGTGACCTGAGCCGTGCGGTCGACTGGCGCGTGGCCCGCGTCGAGAGCGACGCCGCCCTGCGCGTGACGCGTGACGCGTCCCTCGCCCCCGAGTCCTACCGACTGGTCGTCGGCGACCCGAGCACCATCGCGGCGAGCGACGGTGCTGGCCTGGCTCACGCCTTCACGACCGTGCGCCAACTCGCTCCGGCGTCGTGGTGGTCCGCGGTCACGGCGCCGACAAGGTCGTGCGAGCTCGCGCGCGTGCGGATCGAGGACGCACCGCGCTTCGCGTGGCGCGGGGTGCACCTGGACGTCGCGCGGCACTTCTTCGACGCCGACGTCGTCTGCCGACTGATCGACCTACTGGCGGCGCACCGGCTCTCGCACCTGCACCTGCACCTCAACGACGACCAGGGATGGCGAGTGGCACTGGCCGCCTGGCCCCGACTGACCGAGGTCGGGGCGTGGCGCGCCTCGACGCCGATCGGCCACGCGCGGGACCGCCGCGACGACGGGATCCCCTACGGCGGGTACTACAGCGAGGCTGACGTCGCGCGGCTGGTGGCCCACGCGGCGTCCCGTCACGTGACGCTCGTGCCCGAGGTTGACCTGCCCGGTCACGCCCAGGCCGTTCTCGCCGCCTACCCGGCGCTCGCCAACGTGGCCGAACCCCTGACGGTATCGACACGGTGGGGTATTTCGCCCCACGTGCTCGCCCCTTCGCCCGCCGCCCTCGACTTCGTCGAACAGGTGGTCGGTGCCGTCGCTGATCTCTTTCCGGGCTCGCCCGTGCACGTGGGAGGCGACGAGTGCCCGACGGGCGAGTGGGCCCTACACGCGCGTGCCACCCTGGCGGCGCACGGCTTCGCCGAT